>NZ_JBATWS010000052.1:0-17283 GCF_049672805.1 Parvibaculum sp. | reverse complement strand
GGCCCCAGATGATCATCGCCACGCCGAGGACCATGGTGACCGAGATGGAGATGAGCAGGAAGCCAATGATGCCTTCCTGAAGGGGGGTGCCGGTGAGGCCCTTTGCGGCAATCGGCATCACCGACGCGCCTGCGCCCCACAATCCGCCGAGGAGAACGCCCAGCCAGTTTCCGAAGGCGGCATAGACGACAAGCCAGAAGGCGATGAGAGAGGCGCGGGGGCTGAGCGCAAGGCGGTGCCAGAAGAGGCCGAGCACAGCGAGGAAGGTGCCGTTCATCAGCCCTTCGAGATGCGCGGAGATACCCATGCGCGGATTTTCGAATGTGCCGGATACAAAGCCGGTCAACAGCCCGATCATGAACAGGATCATGCCGAGAAGTATCAGCCGCTGGCCGAGCGGCGAGTATTGCGTTGTCATTTTTCCCCCCGATAGCGACCTCTCAGGAAGTCGCGGCTTCCTCTGCTTCGCGCGCGAGCAGCTTGTTGAACATGCGAACAAGCGTTTCCGGTTCCTGTGCGCCTGTAACGACCCATTGCGAATTGATGACGAAACTGGGAACGCCCTGAATGCCCATATGACGGGCGGCGGCGTCTTCCTGAGCGATGAGCTGCTTGTCGGCATCTTTCGAGAGGAGGTCACGGACAATATCCGTGTCCATACCGGCCTCAGCGGCAGCATCGACCAGTACGTTATGCGAGCCGATGTCCTCGCCATCCTCGAAATAGCGGCGGAAGAGAATATCGACCATTTCGTTCTGGCAGCCGGCGGTACTTGCCCAGCGGATCAGCCGGTGGCTGTCCAGCGTGTTTGGAGATTTCTCGATGAGGTCGAAGCGGAAATTGATGCCGACCGCCGTGCCGTAATCGCGGATCGTGTTACCCACTTCCTTTGCGCGCTCGGCGCCGAATTTCTTTTCGAGATAGGTCTTGCGATCGACACCGCCCGGCGGAATGGAGGCGTCGAGCTGGAAGGGGCGCCAGACAATGCTGATGCCTTCGCCGCCGTGAATCTCAAGCGCCTGATCGAGCCGTTTCTTGCCGATATAGCACCAGGGGCAGACTGTGTCGGAGACGACGTCGAGCTGCATTTGTGGCCTCCTTCGCTTCGTAATTGGTTTGGTTGATTATGCGGAGCCGGGAGCCGTAAGGGCAAGGCGCATCGGCGCTTGACCGGGGAAATGCGCAAACTAGGATGCCGCCGCGCCGAAAGGGCAAGAAAATCAAACGGATGGGGAGGTGCGGAACATGAGCAACGCTACGGAAGTCAGGCTTCCCGACCATGATCTGACCGGCAAGGTGGCGCTGGTGACGGGGGCGACTAGCGGACTTGGCCGCCGCTTTGCGCTGATTCTGGCGAAGGCGGGCGCAAAGGTTGCGATTACCGGACGCCGCGTGGAACGGCTTTCGACACTCAAGCAGGAGATCGAGGCCATGGGCGGCACCGCTGCTGTCATCGCGCTTGATGTGACGGATACGGACAGTATCGCCGCTTGCCTTGCGGCGACCGAAGCCGAGCTCGGGCCGCTTGATATTCTCGTCAACAATGCGGGCATGAATGTGCAGGCGCTTCCTGCGGATGTAACGCCGGAAGGCTTCGACACGATGTTCGACACCAATGTGCGTGGCGCCTTCTTCATGGCGCAGGCGGCGGGCCGCTCGATGATCGCGCGTGGGCAAGGCGGGCGGATCATCAACATCGCCTCTATCGGCGCGCATACGGTTCTGCCGGGTCTGACCATCTATTGCATGACAAAGGCGGCCATCGGCATGATGACGCGGTCTCTCGGCAAGGAATGGGCGCGGCACCACATCAATGTGAATGCGATTTGCCCCGGATTTATCGAAACGGAACTCAATTCGGACTGGTTCAAGACAGAGGGCGGGCAAAAACAGATCAAATCCTGGCCGCGCCGTCGTCTTGGCCTTGAAGAAGATCTCGACGGCACGCTGCTGCTTCTTTCCTCCGCAGCCGGACGGTTCATTACGGGTTCGCTTTTCACGGTGGATGACGGCCAGTCGATCTGAGCGGCAGGCCGAGTAACCTTTGGTTAACCATGCGTGATGCATAATTTTCCCGTATCAGCGGGGGCGCGACCAAAGGAAAGCGACCGTGGGAAAGCTTGTCGGCGGCTTCATTCTTGGATTTCTGGCCTGCGTCTGGACCTATGGTCTGGACCCGACCGAGGCTGCCTTTGGCTTCAGCCACAAGCTGGCAGCGGCGCATGAACATCTGCAGGAAGAATATCGCGTCGATGCCCGCTATGGCTATAAAGGTCAGTATCCGACCTATCATCGCGGCGTGCGGGAAATCGAAGATGTTCCCGGTGATCGGGTCGTGGTGGATGACCGAGCCTATCCGGCTGTTCACTGGCTGAACCCCGGAGGCGGGCCGCCCATCATGTGAGGCTCGCATGAGCGAGAGCAGGGAGCGCCGGAAATCCGGCGCTTTTTTGTTGCCTGCGGGGACCGTCTCACAATGGCACAAGCCTTTGATTTTGGTTGTGTTTTATCCTTCCCATCCGCACCCTAGAAAGATCGATTCGTGACGATGCGGAAGGTGGGCGGTCAGCCAGCCCGATAGAACCATGTCCAACTTTCTTGTCGGTGTAGTGGTGGGGTTTTTTCTCTGTGTCTGGGCGCTCGGCGTACACCCGGTTACATCGGCGGTCGCATTGATCGACCGCATCAGGCAAGTGGAAGTGAGCTTCGCCGCTGAAACGGAGCAGCCGTCCGTGGCCGAGGAGCAGGCACCCGCACTGGCAGAAGGAGCGCTCTAGGCTAGCGCCCTGCGAGGGCGCGGCGTATGACCTTGCCATTCGCCGTGCGGGGCAGGCTTTCTACAAAGATGATTTCACGCGGGCATTTATAGGCGGCGAGCTGCGTCGCGGCCCATTTGGCGAGTGCGTCGGCATCCGGCGTCACCCCTTCGCGGGGGACAATAAAAGCGGCGATGACGCTGACATCGGCGCGGACGCGCTTTTCGGTGACGGCAACTTCCTGCACATCGGGATGCCGCCCAAGGGCCGCTTCCACTTCCTGTGGTGAAACACGATAGCCCATCGCGTTCATCACATCATCGGCGCGGCCCTCATACCACATATAGCCATCCTCATCGAAGCGGGCGAGATCGCCGCCGATAAACCAGTCGCCGCGAAAGACTTCCGCTTCCTCATCGTCGCGCCGCCAGTATCCCAGCATGAGGCCGGGGTCGGAGCGATGGACGGCGAGAAGGCCCGTCTCGCCGGGCGGCAGAGGGTCTGTGCCACCGTCAACAGGCAGCGCAACCACGCAGCGCCCCGGTTGCGGTTTGCCGGGACTGCCTGCGCGTATTTCCATGCCGGGGCCGGTCGAGACATAGGTGGAGCATTCGCTCATGCCCAGTGCCTCATAGAGATTGAGCCCCGTGGCCGCGCGCCACTGCTCCAGCAAAGCAGGCGACAGCGCCTCGCCGGCGGTGAGGCCGTGGCGGAGATGCGAGAGATCATGTGCACCCAGATCGCAATATTTCAGTATCTGCCGGTAGAGTGTCGGCACGGCGGCGAACATTGTCGCGCCGGTTCTGGCCATCAGCTTCGGCCAGACCTGAACATCCTTCTCGCCATTATAGAGAACGGTCGTTGCCCCATTGGCCCACGGATCGGTGAGCCCGACGCCGAGCGTATAGGTCCAGTTGAAGGCGCCTGCATGGAGGATGATGTCTGTCTGCTCAATGCCATACCAGCCGCGATACATCGGCCTGCGGCCCCATGCGCTGCGATGGGCGTGAAGCACGCCTTTCGGCCTTCCGCTCGTGCCGGAGGTGTAAACGAGAAAGGCGGGATCATTCGCGCGCATATCCGCATAATCGGCAAGCGGCTCATGCGCCTTGAAGCGCAGAATATCTTCCGGGCGAAGAATGCGCGTGTCCGCCGCGCTCACTTCCATGCCGGGGGCTATCGCAACGGCGCTTGCAGCGGAGTCTTTCAGCAAGAATGCGGCTTCGGATTCTGTTAGCTGGGATGAAGAAGGAAGGGGGACGAGACCCGCCGCCAGCGCGCCGAAGAAAACGAGTGCGTAATCCGATGTATTCGGCATACGGATCATCAACCGCTCGCCCGGCTTGAATCCTTCGGCAAGCAGGCCCGCCGCAATGCTCCTGACCGCATGGTCGAGCGCGCCATAGGTCCAGCGTTCGGCGTCCTCAAGCGGGGCATCGGCATCCGACACCACGATGAGCGCGACCTTTTCAGGCGCTTTGCGCGCTGATTCCGCGAGGCAATAGCGCGCCATGTTGAAGCGCTCGGGGCAGGGCGCGCCGGTAAAACCTTGCGAAACGGGCTTTGAAGCGTGGGTCATGCTGAGCTTTCTAGGGGCAGTACAGGGGCTTCGCAAGCGGGACGCTGCGTCAGATTGATGGACGACCGCATGGCGTTTACGGACCTTGCCACAGGCTGTACAAATCAGCCCAACAAAGGCAATGCCGGTATCGGCTGAACACGGGAGTGACAGAGATGGGTAGCGGACCTCTCAGCGGCGTCAAGGTCATCGAATTTGCAGGCATCGGGCCGGGCCCGTTCTGCGCCATGCTGCTTTCCGATATGGGCGCGGACGTTATCCGCATTGATCGCAAGGGCGCGAAGGGCGGCTCTAAATATGATATCGGCTCGCGTGGCCGCCGGTCTGTGGCGCTTGATCTGAAAAAGCCGGAATCGGTCGAGGCCTGTCTCAAGCTGATCGAGAAGGCGGATATTCTGCAGGAAGGCTTCCGTCCCGGCGTGATGGAGCGTTTGGGTCTTGGGCCGGATGTGTGCCTGAAGCGCAATCCGAAGCTGGTTTATGGCCGTATGACGGGCTGGGGCCAGACAGGTCCGCTCGCCAAGGCTGCGGGTCACGATATCAACTACATCTCGCTCACCGGCGCGCTGCATGCGATCGGTCGCCCCGGCGAGAAGCCCGTGCCACCGCTCAACCTTGTGGGTGACTTTGGCGGTGGCGCGCTCTACCTCGCCATGGGCATGCTGGCCGCGCTGGTTGAAGCGCAGAGAAGCGGCAAGGGGCAGGTGGTTGACGCTGCGATGACAGATGGCGCGACCTCGCTCATGGCCATGTTCTATGGCTTCACGGCGTCCGGCATGTGGCAGGAGCCGCATGGCACCAACATGCTCGATGGTGGCGCACATTTCTATGACACCTATGAAACAAAGGACGGCAAGTGGATCTCCATCGGCTCCATCGAGCCGCAGTTCTATGCGCTGCTGCGTGAAAAGGCCGGGCTGACCGACAGCTATTGGGACGCGCAGATGGACCGTTCCAAATGGCCGGAAATGAAGGTGAAGATCGAAGAGGTCTTCAAGACAAAGACGCGCGATGAGTGGTGCGAGATCATGGAAGGTACCGATATCTGCTTTGCGCCTGTCCTTTCGATCAAGGAAGCAATCCACCATCCGCATAATCAGGCGCGTCAGACGATCGTGGAGATCGACGGTGTGGTGCAGCCGAACGTCGCGCCGCGCTTCTCGCGCACGGAATCGAAGATCCAGGGACCGGCACCCATCATCGGCGAGCATACGGAAAGCGCGTTGAAGGATTGGGGCTTCTCTGACAGCGATGTAGAGGGGCTGAAAAAGGCGGAGGCAATTTGAGCGCTCTCCCCGGTACGACAGGGCGGCGGCGCATCTATCTGATGCGCCACGGCCATGTGGATTACTTCGGACCCGAGATCATGGCGGCGGGCGGCGACCCGAAAGTGGTGCCGCTCACGCCGCTCGGGGAAGAACAGGCAAAGGCCGCAGGGCTGGCGCTTTCCCATGTTGCATTTGATCGCGCGGTCTGTTCCGGCGTGCCCCGCACCCGGCAGACGGCGCAACTCGTGCTTGCAGCGCAGGAGGCAAAGCCGCCTGTACTTGAAGAAAAGCCGGAGCTTGTCGAAATTCATGGCGGAAAGTTTGGCCGGGTTGCAAGCCGTGCCGAACTTGCTGCGCGGATGGCCTATCACTTCGATCTGGCGGGTGAGCCCGGTGCCACCATGCTGGAGGGAGGCGAAGCCTTCGGCGATGCGCTTGAGCGTGCTGTCAGCGCTGTGGAGAAGCTGCTGGCAGAGCCGGGCTGGCACACCATGCTGATCGCGGCGCATGAAGGCATCAACCGGCTTATTCTCGGCTGGGCGGCCACGGGCTGCTCGCGCGCCAACGCGCTCAGCGCGGTACGCGCCTTCGAGCAGGATCCAGCCTGCCTCAATGTCATCGACTTCGACATGGTGCCTGCCGAGAATGGTGACGTAGGCACGGAAATTCAGCGCGCGCTCATCAAATCCGTCAATGTCACGCCCTATAACTACGTCAAGCACGGCATGAACATGACGAGCCTTGAAGCGATCTTCGCCAAGAATCCCCGCTAGTTCATTCCCCGATCATCGCGCGCAATTCGCGGCGCAGCACCTTGCCAAGCGGATTACGGGGAAGGGCGGAGGCAAGCTCCAGCCTTTCGGGAATCTTGTAGGCTGCAATGTCTGCCTTCTGAAGATGCTGGCGGATGTCATCGAGCGTCAGCGTCTCGCCTTCTACGGGCACGACAATGGCGCAGATGCGCTCGCCTAATACGGGGTCCGCGTAACCGACCACGGCGGCTTCCCGGACTTTGGGCATACTCGCCAGCAGCCCGTCGATTTCGCCGGGCGAGATATTCATGCCACCGCGAATGATGATGTCCTTCGCGCGTTCAACAAACCGGTAGTAGCGATTGCCGGGCCCGGCGATTTCGAAAACATCGCCCGTGTGGAAGAAGCCATCCCTGTCTATGGCGTCAACCGGTCCGCCACCATCACCTGCACGGAAATAGCCCGAAAAGATCGTCGCGCCCCGGATCAGCAATTCTCCGGGCTGGTTCGGCGCGGTGATTTCGTCGCCAGAGTGCAGATCGACAAGTTTCGTTTCAATGGCGCCAGCAATCTTTGCGGGCCATTCAAATCCCTTCACGCCGAAGCGCGGAAAGACTTGCGCGCGCTCTTCGGGGTCGGGAATGTCGCCCGCGCCGGAGATGAGGCAGGTGCCTTCGTTTGATCCGAAGATGTTGACGATGGGCAGGCCATATTTTTCCTGCCACGTCTTCACCATCCAGGGGGCAAGCGGCGCAGAGCCGGAGCCGATGCTGCGCACGGCTGAAAAGTCGAGGCTCGCCATCAGCTTTTCTTCCTTGAGAAGCATCGTGAGAATGGCGGGCGGGGCAACCGTATAAGCGATCCTTTCGCCGACGAGCTGTTTCAGAAAGACCGGCAGGTCGAACGGGTGATGCTGGACGAGTGTACCACCCGTGAGAAGCCAGGGCGTGAAGCAACCGCCAATCGCCGCCATGTTGACGAGTGGGAAGGGGTTCATCACCGCATCGCCCGGCTGAAGGCCTGCTGCATCGGCGCAGGCGAGACCTGCAATCATCCAGTGATTATGGCTGCGCGGCACACCTTTGGGGCGCGCTTCCGTGCCGGAAGTCCAGCAGATGGTGGCCGCTTCATTGGCATCCTGCTTTAGCAGCGCCGCGAGCCGCGCGGCGTCAGCTTCTGGCCATATCGCTTCGTCCATGATGAAGAGCTGTGACAGCGCAGGCAGGGACGGCTTGAGAGAATGGAACATGGCAGCGTGATCGTGCCCGCGAATTGCCCGCGCCGTGATGGCGGCCTTCGCGCCGACGAAGTTCAGCACGTCCCCGAGTTCATGTGCGCGCCACTGGACAGGGAAAGGCGTGACGATGAGGCCGATGCGCCATGCGGCGAGATAGGCCGCAACGAGCTCTGACGTATTGGGAAGCTGGATCGCAAGCACATCGCCCTTGCCGAGACCCGTATCAAGAAGCGCGGTCGCGATGCGCGCCGAGAGATCTTCGAGTTCGCGATAGGTCAGGCGCCCCGACGCGTGACCATCGATTTCTTCCCGGTTCGGTGGATCGGCAACAGCGGTCCTCTCCGGCGTTGCGGCGGCATTTGCGAGAAACCGTTCCGACAGCGTTTCGGTTCCCCACCATCCCGCTTTCGTGAAAGCCGCAATCTCCTCACTCGTCGCCAGTATCATGCGCCCCTCCCAAAGCTGCATGTGGAACCGCTGCGTGATGTTCTGCTAACGCTTCCTTGCTTCCTGATATTCCTGCCTAAGCCGGGCGACGAGACTTGCGACCGGCTCCGTTCTGTCGATCAGACCGACGCCATGTCCGGCAGACCAGACCTGCGCCCAGCGTTTCGCGCCGGATTGCGGGTCGGTGAAGTCGATGTCTGGATTCTTCTCCATCGTATCGAGGTCGAAGCCCGCATTGATGATGCTCGGCTTCAGCCAGTTTGCCGCGACGCCCGTGATGGCGCGGGTGAGAATGAGATCGTCAACGGTGGACGAAACCAGCATGTCGCGATAAGCGGGAGCGGCGAGGCTTTCATCACAGGCGATGAAGCGCGTTCCCATATAGGCGAGGTCGGCGCCCAGCACTTCGGCTGCGCGGATGCCTGCGCCATCGGAAATACCGCCGCCAAGGATCACCGGTCCGTCAAAAAATTCGCGCACGGCAGGCACGAAGGAAAATCCCGTCATGTTGCCTGTATGGCCGCCTGCACCTGCGGCCACCAGCACGAGGCCGTCCACACCTGCTTCCAAGGCCTTGCGGGCAAAGGCGACAGAGTTCACATCTGCAAAGACAAGCCCGCCATAATCATGCACGCGCTCGACAATGGCGCGCGGGCTGCCCAGCGCCGTGATGACGAGCGGCGCCTTGTAGCGCATGACAAGATCGAGATCTTCATTGAGCCGCGTGTTGGAGCGATGGACAACAACATTGGCCGCCCAAGGCGCATCCTTTTCGGTGAGGCTTGTGGTGATGCGGTCGAGCCATTGATCGAGATCGGCCACGGTTCGCGCATTGGGTGTGGGAAAACTGCCGATCACACCCTGGCGGCAAGCGGCAAGAACAAGCTCCGGCCCCGAGATCAGGAACATGGGTGCTGCGACGAGCGGCAGGGTGAGGCGCGCGCGCCACTGCCCGATCCGGTCTGTCATGATTCTCCTCCCCGTCGTTTCTTTTGGAGAGAGAATAACAGCAGGCCGCCCCGCGATGCGATATCAGAAACGCAGGGTGAAGCTAGTTCTCTTCAATCCACCAGGTTGAGCTGCGATAGCCATAGAGCGATGTCTTCTCCGGCACGCGGACCTTGTTCCATAGCGCGAGCCATTGGTCGGGTTGATGAAAGAGCGGGATCATGTAGGCGCCGGAGAGCAGCACCCGGTCCATGGCACGCACGGCGGCCACGAAATCCTCTCTGCTGCGTGCGGCGAGCATGGCATCGATCATCGCGTCGATGGCGGGTTCTTTCGCACCCATATAGTTGCGCGTGCCCGGCACGTCTGCTGCGGCTGATCCCCAATAGAAGCTCTGTTCATTGCCCGGCGAGAGAGACGAGAACCAGCTGTTGAAAAGCGTGTCGTAATCGTAATTGCTGCGCCGCTCCTGATACTGGCTCGGATCGACATTGCGCACATTTATCGTGATGCCTGCACGTTTTGCCATGCGTGCGAAAGTGAGGGCGAGGCGCTCCTCGGCAGGCATGGCCACCATGATTTCGAAGGAAAGCGGTGCGCCCGATGAAAGATGGATCATCTGCCCGTTTCGAATGGCGTATCCGGCTTCTTTCAGGAGGGCGATGGCGCGGGCCCGGTTTGCCCGGTCCTGTCCCGTTTTGTCCCCCTGCGGCGGCTGCCATCCCTGTTCCATGATTTCCGGTGTGACGGCATCCGGGTAAGGCGCGAGAAGCTCGCGCTCGCGCGCGGTTGCCGCGCGGCCATGCGAGCCGAGTTCCGAATTATCGAAGAAGCTCGCCGTGCGCACATAGGCACCGTAATAGAGGTTCTCATTTACCCAGTCGAAGTTGAAAAGCTGAATGAGCGCCTCGCGTACCCGCCGATCCTCAAAGACGGGGCGGCGCGTGTTGAAGACGAGCGCATACATGCCGGAGGGCAAACCGCTTTCAAATTTCTGCTGACGTACCTTGCCGTCCCGCAGGGCAGGGAAGTTGTATCCCGTTGCCCAGCGGCCCGGATCATCTTCCGGTCGGGCGTGATAGATACCCGTCTTGAATGCTTCGAAGGACGCATTCGCATCCCGGAAATACTCATAGGTGATGCTGCCGATATTGTTGTGGCCGACGTTCACCGGGAGGTCACGCCCCCAGTAATTCGGGTCAAGGCGATAGGTAACGCGCTTTCCGGGAACGGCGCGATCGAGGAGATAGGGGCCGCTGCCGATGGGCGCATCAAAGCCCGCCGCGCCGAAATCGCGCTTCTCATAGACATGCTTCGGGATGACCGGCATCAGGCCGAGGATCAGCGGTATTTCACGGTCGCCATCCGGCGTAAAGACGAATTTCACCGTGCGCTCGCCGATGCGCTCGATCTTTTCGACCTTGGAGTAATAGGTCTTGTAGTTCGGCCGGCCCTTGTCGCGCAGCGTTTCCAGCGAATAGATCACATCCTCGATCGTGACCGGCTGACCATCCGAAAAGCGGGCCTTCGGGTTCAGGGTGAAGGAAACCCAGCTTCTGTCATCCGGCGCTTCAACACTTTCGGCAAGCAGGCCATAAAGCGTGAACGGCTCGTCATAGCCGCGCGCCAGAAGGCTCTCAAAGACATGCTCGCGCAGGCCGAGTGCGGCGGTGCCGCGAACAATGAAGGGGTTGAGGCTGTCGAACGAGCCGGTAGCTCCGTAGGTGATGGCACCGCCCTTCGGAGCATCAGGGTTCGCATAGCTGAAATGCGTGAAGCCTTCCGGGTAAAGTGGCTCGCCATGCATTGCAATGGCGTGGCGCGGTCCCTCCGTGGCGGCGGCAAGCCCCGGCAGCAACAGGAAGGCGCAGAGCAGGCTCCATGTCAGAATGGACTTTAAACGCACTTCGGCGGCTTTCTTGTTCTGGCCTGTGGCGGCGGGTGGTTAACGGTGCCAAGGGTTACGCAATTCGGCGCGTTTTTCAAAATTTCCCGGTGCCTTCTTTATGCCGAAATGCGAGAATAAGACTTCATGTGAACCCATGTGCCGTTGTTCCTGGTTCCGAAAGGATTTCCATTATGTCTCTCCGCCGCTCGCTTACCGGCGTCTCGGCTGCCCTCCTTGTGATGCTCTCCGGCCTTGCGCCCTTGCAGGCACAGGAAAAGGAAGACAACGCAAAGATTCAGAGCTACGGCACATGGAGCACACGATGTGAAGCGGTTGAAGGCGGGGCGGAGCAGTGTCACGCTTTCGTTGATGTCCGCATCGGAGAAGAGAAGCAGCGCATCCTGTACCTCGGCATCGGCTATGGCGCCCGTGACGTGAATAATGACGGGTCGAAGGATCTCTTCATGTTTGCGATAACGCCGCTTGCCACGGTTCTCCCCGGCGGCATTGGCTGGAAGATCGACGACAAGGAAGGCTTCAGCCAGCAATTCCTTTATTGCCTTCCGGCCGGTTGTCAGACCGAAATCCTCATTGATGAGGATCGCTTGAAGGCGCTCAAGGCTGGCAAGGAGATGGAGGTTGTTTTCCGTCTGCTGCGACAGGGCGAAGTGAAGGTGCCGGTGAAGCTTGATGGCGTGAGCAAGGCCATTGCGGCGCTGCCCAAGCCGAAATCCTGATACGGCGTTAGTCCGTGCGTGTGGGCGCGAAGACGCTGCGAAGCCAGCCGAGCGTCGTGTTCTCCCGCAGCATGTAGCGCATCAGCATGTCCATATCGCGGTCGAGCTTTCCGGGATCCCGGAAGAGTTCGGCACGCGTGCGGAAGTCTCGTGTCGGGTCAAGCTCGCGCACCACGCGGGCGGGGTTTCCGGCGGCGATGCAGTTTGCAGGGATGTTGGAGGTCACGACCGCTCCGGCGCCAATGATGCTGTTCTCACCGATCGTGACGCCCTTGCAGATGATGGCGCGGACTCCCAGCCAGACATTTTCACCGATCACGATGGGGCGGTGCTTCTCCAGTTCCGCCGTCCGGTCATAGGTGTCGTGCCAGTCTGAGTCCGAGATGTAGCAGCCGCTTGCGATCATCGTGTTGCTGCCGATCACGATGCGTTCTGACGCAACGATATGCGTGCCGGGGCTGATGAGCACATTATCGCCGATCTCAATCCGGCCTTCGCGCTCGCCTGTTCGCCAGGTTGCGAGCCGGGTGAGATTGCCGCGCGCGGCATGGAGATGAAGGTTCGCGCCAGCGGTGATCCCGGCACCCCAGATTTCGATGTCACGGGGACTGGTGATGTCAGCATGATCGCCGAGCGCATCAAAAGCCGGAGCGATGAAGCGCCTTACATAGAAGCGGTTCCAGCCAGCCTGTATGCGGCGAATGAAATAGGTTCGTCTGTCCCGCCGCATTATCGTGCCCCCTGATCCCGCCGTGTGTCGTCAAGCGACCTTCTGCCTAGCACACAGGCAAGTATCAGTGTGCGGATTTCGTGCGCAGTACATAAGTGTCGCCCTCGAGAGCACCAAAAAGCTCGCGCACCTGCGGGTGCCGCACCGGCTCTCCCGTCTCATCCGGCAGCAGGTTCTGCTCGGAAACATAGGCGACATATTCCGTCTCGGCGTTTTCTGCGAGCAGGTGGTAATAGGGCTGGTTCTTGCTCGGGCGCATTTCTTCGGGAATGGAAAGCCACCATTCCTCCGTATTGTTGAAGGTCGGATCGACATCAAAAATCACGCCGCGAAACGGAAATATTCTGTGCCGGACGATCTGTCCGATCCTGAATTTCGCTTCGCGGTTGATCCCGATTTCGGGCTTTCGGTCTTTCATCGCATACCCAGTTCTGCAAATCCCGGTTGAAAGGTGGGAAATCCGTTCACCCCCGAAGTCCAAGTTCAGGATTGCCATTCGCGTCCGGACACCCAATATGGCGCAAACCGATATTTTTCAACCGGCAGGAGAGCGCTGATGAGCAGCAACGTGGCACCTTTGTTCGAGCCCTTTACCATCAATGGGCTGACACTTCCGAATCGTATCGTCATGGCGCCCATGACGCGCTCCAAATCGCCGGGTGGCGTGCCGGGGCCTGACGTAGCGGCCTATTACCGCCGCCGCGCGGAAGCCGATTGTGGGCTTATCATTACCGAAGGCACCACCGTCAACACGCCGGTTGCAACAAGCGACCCCAACGTACCGCAATTTTGGGGCGAGGACGCGCTGAAAGGCTGGAAGCGCGTGGTTGAGGAAGTTCACGGCGTTGGCGGCAAGATCATGCCGCAGCTCTGGCACACGGGCATGACCCGTAACCCGGAAAAGTCCACCAATTCGCATCTCCCGAGCCACGGTCCATCCGGGCTTGCCATGCCGGGCAAGAAGCGCTCCGAACCGATGACGCGTCAGGAGATCAAGGACACGATCGAGGCCTTCGCACAGGCAGCCGTTGATGCGCGCGAGATCGGCTTTGACGGCATCGAGCTGCATGGCGCGCATGGCTATCTCATCGACCAGTTCTTCTGGGAAGGCACGAACCAGCGCGACGATGAATATGGCGGTGATCTGGTTGGCCGCACGCGCTTTGCCGTGGAGATTGTCGAGTCGATCCGTCACCGTGTCGGCAACGACTATCCGATCATCCTGCGCTTCTCGCAGTGGAAGCAGCAGGACTATACGGTGAAGCTTGCACACACACCGGAAGAGCTGGGCGCATTCCTGAAGCCGCTTTCCGATGCGGGCGTCGATGTCTTCCACTGCTCGCAGCGCCGCTTCTGGGAGCCGGAGTTTGAAGGCTCTGATCTCAACCTTGCAGGCTGGACGAAGAAGCTCACCGGCAAGCCGAGCATCACGGTCGGCAGCGTCAGCCTGTCCGGCGAGTTCATTGCATCCTTCGCGGGCGAAAGCTCCGAAGCGACGGGCATTGACGAACTGCTCGAACGCCTCGCGCGGAACGAGTTCGATCTCGTCGGCGTCGGCCGCGCATTGCTGGTTGATCCTGCCTGGGCGCGGAAAATTCGCACCGGCGCGTTCGATCAGCTCATGCCGTTCCGCGCCGAAGCGCTTGCAACGCTTTCCTGATCGTCAGAAACCGTAAGCCTTGGCGAGGTCGGGGTCCTTCGCGGCCACCTTCCTCGCCAGGTCAACGATCACCTTCGCCTGTTTCCAGGTGGCATCATCCTGCATCTTGCCATCGATCATGGCGACGCCGGTGCCATCCGGCATGGCTTCGAGAATCCTCCGTGCAAAGAAGACTTCGTCCGGTTCCGGACTGAAGACGCGCTTTGCAATGGCGATCTGGTTCGGGTGCAGCGACCAGGCACCGACACAGCCCATCAGGAAGGCATTGCGGAACTGCTGCTCGCAGGCCTCCAGATCCTGAATATCGCCGAAGGGGCCATAGAAGGGGCGAATATCGTTCGCCACACAGGCATCGACCATCTTGGCAAAGGTGTAGTGCCAGAGATCCTGCTGCGCGGCCATGCGTTCCGAGCCATCTTCCTTCGGATCTTCGAGAACGCGGTAGAAGGGATGCCCGCCGCCCACGCGGGTGGTCTTCATCTTGCGGGATGCGGCAAGGTCGGCAGGCCCGAGGCTCATGCCATGCATGCGCGGGCTTGCGGCGGCAATCTCCTCGACATTCTTCACGCCCTGCGCTGTTTCCAGAATGGCGTGAATGAGGAGCGGCTTCTTCAGCCCGTGGCGCGCTTCAAGCTGCGCCAGCAACTGATCGAGATAATGAATGTCCCATGCGCCTTCTACCTTGGGCAGCATGATGACATCGAGCTTGTCGCCCAGTTCTGCGACGAGTTCCATCACATCATCCAGCATCCAGGGGCTGTTCAGCGGATTGATGCGGACCCAGAAACCGGTCGAGCCGAAATCATGTTTCTTTCCGACTTCGATCACGCCCTTGCGCGCGGCTTCCTTTGCATCCGCCGGGATGGCGTCTTCCAGATTGCCGAGCAGCACGTCCACCTGCGGAATGACGTCGCCCACCTTCGCGCGGACCTTTTCGTTGTGGCCCGGGAAGAAATGGATCATCCGTTCCAGCGCGACAGGAAGTTCGCGGTAAGGAGCAGGGGCGCCAATGGCGAGCGGCTTGTAGAAGTTCGAAGGCAGTTTCATGGCAATCCGTTCGGGAAAGGGTGGTTCACGCGCAGTCTAGCGGGCAGGGCGGGGCAAATCCATGAGCGATATCAGCCCTGGGTCTGCTTTTCCTGTGCTTCAAGAACGGCGCGCACGGGACCGGCCGCATAGAGGCAGGCGAAACCGAGGACCGAGGAAAGGGTGATGGTGAGATAAGCAAGCTGGTAGCCATTCGCCACGACGTAGAGGAAGCCGAGCAGGGCGGGACCAGCCGCATTGGCGCAGGTCGTGATCATCTGCGACACGGAGAGGATGCGGGCATAGGCCTTGAGGCCGAAGGCTTCTGCCACGATAAGCGGCTGCATCATCTGCATATTGCCAACCGTGGTGCCGAAGATCACCGAGGCGATGAAAAGCCCGACTATCCCTTCCACAAAGGCAAAAAGCAGGAAGGAGAGTGCCTGCAAAACGAAGATCGCAGAGAGATAGGTTTTCGACGGGATGCGCGACAGCAGGACGCCACCTATCAGCCGCCCGGCAATGCTCGCCGCTGCCATGACAGAGACAGCAAGGGCCGCAATATGGTCATCGCCCGTGCGGGTCGCAACAAGGCGGAATTGATGCGCAAGTGACCCGACCTGCGCCATCATCGAGAAAACGAACGCGCCTGTGCAGAGAAGGAAAAAGCGGCTCCGCATGGCCTGTTCGAAGGAGACGCCATCCGGCGGCAGGAGGCTGCCATCCGCACTGCGGCGCGGCGGGTCGCCATCGGGCGACTGACCGATGGCTTCCGGGCTTGCACGCAGAATGACGAGCGCCACAGGCACCACGCCGAGAACGAGAATGAGGCCGAGCCAAGAGGCGGCGTCCATCAGCCCGTAGCGTTCGATGAGACCTGCCGAGAGCGGGGTGAAGATGATCCCTCCAAGCGAGAGTCCCGTTGAGGCATAGGCGATTGCCTTGGATCGCTGGCGGTTGAACCAGCGCGCCACAATGGTCATGCCGGGGATCACGGCAACTGCCGCATTGCCCATGCCGAACAGCACATAGAAGCCGTAAAGCTGCCAGAGCGAGGTGACGTGCCCCGCGCTGGCGAGAACACTTGCCGAAATCAGCGCGCCTGCCGTCACCACCCAGCGCGGGTCATAGCGGTCGAGGAGCCAGCCAACGGCAAGGCCGGTGATGCCGGAGGAGACGAAAAAGATCGCCGTTGCATTCGACGCGGCGGATACAGAAAAACCGCCTTCCGCCACAAAGGCTTTCAGGAAGATCGACAGATTGTAGAAGATCAGCCCGCAGGAAACCGTGTGAATGATGAACACGGCTGCGACGACATACCAGCCATAGAAGACCGGGCCGCGCGGGGGTACGCGCGGCATTTCTGGCGCCGTTCCAGCGTCCATTTCAGGCTCCGATGATCGGAAAGGTGAATAGCGAATTAGACTGTAGATAGCTCTTTGGACCTCTTTGCCCAAGAGGAATCTTATGTTTTCGCCGCCAGCGCCTGCATTTCCTCGGCCATGGCGCGGGCAAAACTTTCCCGCTCCGTTACGCGGTGATCGCCCGCGGCATAGGCCAGCGCATTCTCATAGTAGAAGCGCGCATTCATGATGTTGGCGGTGCCGCTGTCGCGCGTTCTTATGACCTTGGCGGGGGCACCGGCCACAATCGAATTTTCCGGGATCACCGTTCCCTCGGTCACGATGGAATGGCCCGCGACAATCGAGTTTCGGCCAATCTTCGCACCATCCATCAAAGTCGAGTTGATGCCGATCAGGCAGTTATCACCAATCTCTGCGCCGTGAATGGTGCAGTGATGGGTGATCGAGCAGTTCTCGCCGATGAGTGTCGGCGTTTGATTACCGACATGGATCATCACGAAATCCTGAATATTGGTGCGCTTGCCGATCCGCACCTCATGCATTTCGCTGCGGATGACGGAATAGGGCCAGAGCGACGCGCCCTCACCGATATAGACCTTTCCGTAGATGAGCGCCGTTTCATGAATGAATGCGGGGTTGTCGAGCACGACACCGGGGCCAAACTCACGCATGTTCCTTGCTTTCGATTAGGGCGCGGACGGGGCCGGCCGCGATGATGAGCGCACAGGCGAGGAAGGAGGCCATCGCCATGATGATGAATGCGATGCCATAGCCGCCGAGCCACTCATAGAGGAAGCCCATGGCGGCGGGGCCGACAGACACACCGACCGTCATGAAGAGCTGGCTCAGCGAATAGATCCGCCCATAGGCCTTGAGGCCGAAGGCTTCGGC
>NZ_JBATWS010000051.1:0-2303 GCF_049672805.1 Parvibaculum sp. | reverse complement strand
AGAAGATCGTGAAGGACATCAAGGGATCAGGCCTGAAGGTGCAGGTTGCCATTCAGGGTGACGAGTTGCGCGTCACCGGCAAGAAGCGCGATGACCTTCAGGCTGTCATTCAATTTGTGAAGGGGCTGAAGATCGAACAGCCCCTCCAATATGTGAACTTCCGCGATTGAGGTTTCCGCCTAGCGGCGCAGGAAGAGCCGCCTGACGAGATAAATCAGGCTGATCGCGACGAGATAGCCGATGAAGCGGATCGCGACGAGCTTTAGCACCTGCGTGTCGAGATAGTCGGGCAGCGGGTTTGCGGCGCCTGCATAGAAGTTGCGGCCGATATTCACCAGTTCATGCACGAGGGTTGCACCCAGCGCATAGACGAGAATGCGGCCATAGCGGTTCATAAGGATTGCGGCGATGAGGGCGATGACCAGCCCTTGAATCGAATTGACCGTGTCGAATCCCATCCGCGCCCAGGCAACGGCCTGGTTCAGATATTCGGTGAGTTCCATCTTGTCCCCCTAGTAATTGCCGGACGGAAGAACCCCTCTTCCGCCGCCCTTTTTCTTTGTCCCCGGCCAGTCGCAGCATTGGCGACGCGGCGTGAGCAGAGGTTAACCCAAAAAGACACAAGGTCTAGCGATTTACGCAACGAAATCCTCAGCCTGCGGTGCAAATCCACGTTCTCCCGGCGATTCTTTGGTTAACGGGAGAACGAAGAGCAGGGCGTTCAGATGCTGCCCACCGTGCGAAGCTTGATGCGCGGGTGGATTTCGTTCTGCGACATGACGAATGTCTGTGGGCGGAACCTTTCCACGATGGAGCGCACATAGGGGCGCACGCCGGGGCTGGTCAGCAGCACGGGCACGTCACCCGCCTGTGCGGCTTCCTCGAAGCGGTCGCGCATGGTGGCAATGAATTCCTGCAGCAGGGAAGGCTGCATGGCGAGCTGCTTTTCCTCGCCCTGGCCGATCAGGGACTCGGCAAAGGCCTGCTCCCATTGCGGCGAAAGGGTGATGAGCGGCAACGTATTGTTTGCATCGCTGTGTGCCGCGCAAATCTGGCGCGCGAGGCGGGCACGCACATGCTCTGTAATAAGGGTGAGGCTCTGCGTGTGGCCGACAGCTTCAGCGATGCCTTCCATGATGGTCGGCAGGTCGCGGATCGAGATGCGCTCGGTAAGGAGCGTCTGGCGCACGCGCTGGATGCCGGTTATGGTGATCTGCGACGGTACGAGATCGTCCACGAGCTTCTTGTGTTCCTTGCCGAGTTCATCGAGCAGCTTCTGCACTTCTGCATAAGACAGAAGGTCGGCCATATTGTCCTTGATGATCTCGGTGAGATGCGTGGTGAGCACCGTCGGCGGATCGACAACCGTGTAGCCGCGGAAGGAGGCTTCCTCGCGCAGACCTTCGTCGATCCAGGTGGCGGGCAGACCAAAGGCAGGCTCGGTGGTGTGAAGGCCGGGAAGCTGGATCTGGCCGCCATGCGGGTCCATGACGAGGAGCTGGCCGACATAGACGTCGCCACGCCCTGACTCCACTTCCTTCACGCGGATGACATAGGAGTTTGCGTCGATCTGCACGTTGTCGAGGATGCGGACGGACGGCATGACAAAGCCCATGTCGCTCGCGATCTGGCGGCGCAGCGCCTTGATCTGGTCGGTGAGCTTCTGGTGATCCTTGCCATTGATGAGCGGGAGCAGCGCATAGCCGATTTCGAGGCGCAGTTCGTCCATCTTGAGCGCGGTGCTGATCGGCTCCTCGGCGGCAGGGGCAGCCTGCTGTTCGGTCTCGCGCAGGGTTTCGGCGTCAGCCGTCGCCTTCTTGCGCTGCTTGATCAGATAATAGGCGAGCGAGCCCGTACCACCGCTGAGCGCAAGGAAGGGCAGCATCGGAAGGCCTGGCAGCAGCGCCATGGCGGCGGTCACGACGGAGGACATGCCGAGCGCCTGCGGATAGCCGGAGAACTGGTCGAAAAGCGCTTCATCAGCCGCGCCTTCAACACCAGCCTTCGAGACGAGAAGGCCGGCCGCCGTTGACACAATGAGGGCGGGGATCTGGCTCACAAGGCCGTCGCCCACCGTGAGAAGCGTATAGGTCTGGGCGGCTTCGCCGAAGGTCAGCCCGTTCTGCACGACGCCGATGACGATGCCGGCCACCACGGTGATGAAGGTTATGAGCAGGCCCGCAATAGCGTCACCACGCACGAATTTCGAGGCACCGTCCATCGAGCCGAAGAAGGCGCTTTCCTTCTCCAGATTGGAACGGCGCTCGCGGGCTTCCTTTTCATCGATGAGACCGGCTGAGAGG
>NZ_JBATWS010000050.1:0-4422 GCF_049672805.1 Parvibaculum sp. | reverse complement strand
GGCCGTCTGCTTCAAGTACGTCCGACTCAAAGGAAGCGTCGGTCACTTTGCTGGTGGTCATATTCTCAATCCTTTCAAGCCCGTCTGCCTGCCTGACGGCTGACAAGGCGCCGGGCGCACTGATACGAGTGGGGTTCACGTTGCCCTGAATCTAGGAACGCCCTCCCATGAGGTCAAGGCTGCCTCTTTGCCACAGGGGGTGTCCTTTTCAGCGCATTTTCCAGCGCATCGCCGGGTAATTCCATCAGATGCGCTCCTTCGGTCCAGAGCAGCGCACAGCGAATCGCACGCCCCGGATAGATGGAGGAGAGAACGGCGCGGTAAGCCGCCATTTGCGCCATATAGGCGGGGGCGACCGCATCGGGCGTTCCGGGTGGCGGGCGGTTCGTCTTGTAATCGACGATCAGCACTTCATCATCCGTGACGGCAAGGCGGTCAATCTGGCCGGAAACGAGGAGCGGCTCTCCACGAAACTCGACCGTGCCCACGACCGGCACTTCCGCGCGGCTTCCCGGCGCGAAAAGAGGTGCAAGCCCAGGGTCATCAAGCACCCTGAAAACTGATTCCTCGATTTCGCGCGCCTCATCCTCTGACAGTTCGTGTACGGAGAGTGAGAGATAGCGCCTCGCTGCATCTCTGCGTTCCGACAGGGCAATATCCGGCAATGTTTCCAGCAGCCGATGAATAATTCCGCCGCGGCGAAAGCGCAGTGCTGCATCCTTCTGCGTGAATGGGGCGGGGGCTGGCTCTGCCATGTCTTCGGGCGGCAGACGGGAGGGCGCGAGCGGGCGCGAAGGAGTAGGTTCTGCGGGCGCTTCGGCACGCGCCCAGGCGGGAAGATCGATTTTTTCAGGGTCTGCTTCCGCTGCCGCTGCCTTGACCTTGCGCCGCTGCTTCCCTTCGATGCGCCAGACAAGGCGGCCGTCCGGCAGCTCGACTTTTTTCGCATGCGGCAGCAGCGCCTTTTCGATCAGTCTGTACCAGCAATCTTCCGACGGCTCTCTCGTGCTCTGATAGCCTGCAATATAAAGCCGGTCGCGCGCGCGGGTGAGCGCGACGTAGAGAAGGCGTCTGTATTCCGCTGCCTGCAATTCGCGCAGTTTCTCGCGCGCGGCGGCGCTCACATCATCTTCCTCGCGCTTGCGGACAGGCCAGAGAAGAAGGCGCGGCCCGTCACCGCCCACGGGCGGCAGGGAGAGAAGGGCCGGATCGTGAGAACCGCCCGGTGCGGCGCATGTGTCCGGCATGAAGACGATATCGGCCTCAAGCCCCTTTGCGCCATGAACGGTCATGATGCGCACTTCATCGCGCCCCTGATCCATGTCGCGCTTGATCTCGGCAGCGCCGCGCTCCACCCAATGCAGGAAGGCTTCGAGAGAGGGCGGATGATCGCGCTCGAAATCGAGAGCGAGGGAAAGGAACTCGTCGATCGGATCGGCGGCATCCGGTCCGAGCCGCGCAAGCAGGCGCTCGCGCCCGCCCTCGCCTGTCAGGAGATGCGCAAAGAACTCATAGGGCGGTTCGAAATCGGCGAGGTCCAGCAGACGCGAGAGAAACGCCTCTGCCCGCGCGCAATGGGCTTCCGTACCTGTCTTCTCCTTCAGCGCCTTCCAGAGCGTGCCGCTGCGGCCCCAGGCGAGATTGAAAAGCTCTTCCTCCGTAAATCCGATGAACGGCCCCTTGAGAACGGTCGCAAGAGTGAGATCATCTTCCGGCAGCAGCACGAAGCGGCCAAGCGCCATCAGATCCATCACCGCCATCTGCTCGGTAAGGACCATGCGGTCTGCACCCGCAACGGGGATGTTCCGATCTTTCAAATGACGGACCATCTCGCCGACAAATTCATTTCGGCGGCGCACGAGAATGAGAATATCGCCGGGGCGAATGGGACGGCCCTTTGCAACGAGCTTTTCGCCCGATGCGATCCAGCCCTGAATCGTATCGGCGATGCGCGCCGCGAGGCGCGAGGACGGCACAGTGCCTGTCACATAATCAAGCGGCGCGTCCCACGGGTCCGGGTCTTCACCTTCTTCGGGCTTTTCCAGTTCCCAGATTTCAACCAGTCCCGCATCAAGCTCCCGATGCGCAATATGCGGATCAACATGGCCGGAGGCGGTGAGGCCTTGGCGGGCGCGCTCGTCGGCAAACACCTTGTCCACCGCCGCAAGCACTTCCGGCGCAGAGCGGAAGGAGCGCGTCAGCGGCACATAGTCCCAGGCAAGTTCAGCTTCTTTCGTGCGTTGCTCGAAATAGCGCTTCATCGCATCGAAGCGGGCGGGGTCTGCGCCCTGGAAGGAGAAGATCGACTGCTTCTCATCGCCCACAGCGAAGATGGTGCGGCGAAGATTGCGTGCGCCTGCGCCCGACAAAAACTCATCTGCAATGCGCGTTACCACATCCCACTGTTCGGGGCTCGTGTCCTGCGCCTCATCGACCAGAATATGGTCGATGCCGCCATCCAGCTTGAAGAGGACCCAGGGAGCCATGGCGCTTGTGGTCAGAAGCGCGCGGCTCTTTTCGATCAGGTCATCATAATCGAGCAGGGCGCGTGCGCGCTTTTCTTCGCCAAAAGCTTCAAGGATCGCAACGGCAATCGCCATGATCGCTTCCGTCGCCTCGGCGACGCGCAGGGCGCGCAGGCGCGCCATGAGCTTCACGAGCCGATCCTGCTCAAGGACAAGCGCGTCGGCTGCATTCGGATATTTCTCGGCCGGCTTCTTGGTGATGAGGCTTTTGCGCGGTTCATCTTCCTTGGTCAGAAAAAGGAGCCGGTATTCATCAAGGAGTTCACGCCGCGCATTGGAGGCAAGAAAACGCTTGAGCTTCGCGGCACGTTCCTTGTCCGTGCTGCTGCCTTCGGAAAGTGCCTTGATGGCATGCTCAAGTGTCTTCTTCGGAGGCGATGCCATTTCGGTGAGGATCGCTTCGACGCTCTCCCCTTCGCCTATGGCAAGCGCAGCGCGGATGGCCTGAACGATTCCGTCAAAGCCGCCAAAGCCCGCCAGCATCTTGCGAAAATTGCCGCGCTGCGGGCCGGTCACTTCTGCGATGAGTCCGCCGAAAGCAAGTTCATCCACACGCTCGACCACGTAGGAAAGGGCGCGGCCGAGCGACGTATCGGGCATGGCCGTGGCGCGGCGAAGCACGGTGTCGCGCACCTCGCCCATGAGTTCGAGCGCATGACGATCATCGAGAATATCGAATTGCGGCGGCACATTCGCCTCGAGCGGGAAGCGCCCGAGCAGACGCTCGCAGAAAGCATGGATCGTCTGGATTTTCAGTCCGCCTGGCGTCTCGACAGCGCGCGCGAAAAGGCGGCGGGCGGCGGCGCATTTTGCGGCGTCGGGCACGCTGCCTTCGATCTCCTTGATGGCGCTTGCGAGCGCGTCCTCTTCCATCGTCGCCCAGGTGCCGAGACGGGCATAAAGGCGCGCGGACATTTCGGCTGCGGCGGCCTTGGTGAAGGTGAGGCACAGGATGCGTTCGGGCGGCGTGCCTGAAAGCAGAAGCCGCGCAACGCGCGTTGTCAGCGCATGGGTCTTGCCGGAGCCTGCATTGGCAGACACCCAGACGGATGTTCCCGGCTCGGAGGCGCGGCGCTGCGCTTCATCGGGCGCGAGGCTTTTTGTCTGCATGGGGTCGCTCATTCGCCCTCTCCCCCGGCAGAGGCCCATTCCTTCACGCGGGCAAGATGATCGTAATCGCCATATTGCGAGAGAAATTTCACGCGCGGCCGCGAGAGATAGGGCGTCTGCTCATCCTCATATTGCTTCAGCAGCGCGATGAGCGACTGGTAAACCTCTTTGGCGAGTTCTCCCTCTTCATCCTTGATCTCGCGGCGTTCGCCCGCCGTCTCGCCGCCTGTGAGACGCAGATAGATCAGGCGGCCTGCTGGCAAGGCAGGGATCGAGTCATCCTCGCCGGACGTGAAGCCACCCCGCGAGGCCATTGCCGCTTCCAGCGGAAGCTGCGGCGCAAGCCCCTGCTGTACCTGCTTTATGCTGGGGGGCGTGCCTGTCTTGTAATCAATGATGTCGAGTGTGCCATCATCGCGCAGGTCAATGCGGTCAGCCTTGCCGACGAGGCGGATGGGGCGGGCGAGACCTTCCGTGATCAGAATTTCGCCGCGCGCTTCGGCATAGGCATGTTTGAGCCCTTCGCGCGCTTCATGTTCATGTTCCACGAACCATTGCGCGATGCGCTGGAAGCGCGGCCACCAGAAGGCCGCAACGCCCGGCCTGTCAATCGCGCTATCGAAAACCTCGCGGCCAATGGCGAGAAGCCGGTCAAGCGCATCATGGGGAATGGTTTTCCGATACTCCTTCACAAAGCGTTCCAGCGCTTCATGCACGATGATGCCGCGTTCGGCAGCCGCAATATCCGCATCAAGCGGATCGAGCACGGGCAGCCTCAACACACGCC
>NZ_JBATWS010000049.1:0-3675 GCF_049672805.1 Parvibaculum sp. | reverse complement strand
CTGCCTGACAAACATCGTGGACAATGCGGGCAAATATGCGCCCCATGTCTGGGTGACAGCGATCCGCGATGCCGAAGGGGATGGCGGCGGCGGCAGCATCGACATTCTGGTGGATGATGATGGCGAGGGCATTGCCGAAGAGCAGATGGAAGAAGTCTTCCGTCCCTTCTACCGGTTGGATGCGGCGCGCAATCTAGACAAGGGCGGCACCGGCCTCGGCCTCGCCATCGCCCGCGACATTGCGCGTGGGCATGGCGGCGACATAACACTGGCCCGCAGCCCGATGGGCGGCCTCCGCGCGATCATTCATCTGCCGGTCTAAAAAACACACGATCAGCGCCAAAAATTTGTTGTGCGATCATATATTTCTATTATTCTAGAAATATGGAATCAAAAATAGCCATCTCCGCCCTGTCGGCTCTGGGCCACGAAGGACGCCTCGCGATTTTCCGTCTGCTGATACAGGCAGGCCCGGAAGGGTTGCCTGCGGGCGAGATCGCACGTCATCTTGATATGCTGCCAAACACACTCTCGGCAAATCTCAACCTATTGAGCCAAGCCGGGCTTCTGGCCTCGCAGCGCGAGGGGCGTTCGATCATCTATCAGGCCAACTACGCCGGAATAGGCAGGCTGCTTAGCTTCCTCATTGCCGATTGCTGCAAAGGCGCCCCCGAAATCTGCGCGCCACTCACGAAGATCATTACCAGCGCTGCGGCCTGCTGCCCGTCAAAGACAGCGGAACCACCGCATCAAACCGGAAAGAAGGTTCTTGCATGAAAAGGGTCCATATTCACGTCAGCGTCGATGATCTCGATGCGTCCATCGGCTTCTATGCAACGCTTTTCGACACGCCGCCAACTGTGACCAAAGCCGATTACGCAAAATGGTCGCTAGAGGATCCTCGGCTGAATTTTGCGATTTCCCGGCGCGGTGCCGCGACAGGCCTCGATCATGTCGGAATAGAAGTCAGCGACAGCGCTGAACTCGCAAAGCTTGCTACACGCCTCAAGGCCGCCGGTCAGGACACGTTCGACCAGCAGGCAACGAGTTGCTGCTACGCCCTGTCCAACAAGACATGGGTCGTCGATCCCTCTGGCATTCGTTGGGAAACATTCCACACTTTCGGCGAAGCCACGACCTATGGCGAGGAACCTGCACTCCCTGCACAAGCGACGCAGCAACAATCCACTTCGGCCTGCTGCGGGTAGAGAGCATGGACGCTTCTATAAGCACCGATTTCAAGGGTAAGGGAACTCCTGACAATCCTTTCAACCTGCTCTTTCTCTGCACCGGTAATTCGGCGCGGTCGATCATCGCCGAAGCAATCCTGAACCGCGTAGGTGAAGGTCAGTTCCGCGCGTTTTCTGCAGGCTCGATGCCGAAGGGTCAGGTCCATCCGCAAGCCATAAAGCTGCTCGACAGTTTGGGCTATGACACGAGCGGGCTTCGGTCGAAATCATGGGATGAATTCTCGGGAACTGATGCACCAGAGTTCGATTTCATCATTACGGTCTGCGACAATGCCGCCAGCGAGACCTGTCCTGTCTGGCCGGGGCACCCCGTCACAGCTCATTGGGGATTGCCCGATCCTGCAGCCATAGAGGGTTCCGTGTCGGACATCACCCTCGGCTTCGCGGCCACTTACCACATGATGAAAAGCCGGATCGACGTTTTCATCTCTCTTCCAATTCACTCGCTCTCCCGAATGGCTGCGAAGCACGAACTCAACAAGATCGGGCAACAGGCAGAGGGGACTCCCCAGAAGCCAGACACCTGATGTCTCCGCAATTCACCAAGGCCCGCCGTCTGGCAAGCGAGGCGATCGGGACGGCCTTTTTGCTCGCCGCCATCGTCGGATCCGGCATCATGGGCGAAAATCTGTCGGGTGGCAGCATGGCTCTGGCCCTGCTCGCCAATACACTAGCGACAGCCGCTGCACTTGTGGTGCTGATCACGATGTTCGGCCCGATATCCGGCGCTCACTTCAATCCCGTCGTGACGCTGGTTCTGGCTTTACGCGGGGAATTGACCGCCCGCCTGGCAATCCTCTATTCGGTTGCGCAGACGGGCGGCGCCATTATGGGTGTTCTGGTCGCACATGCCATGTTTGGCGAACCTCCCTTTCAGCTTTCCGACAAGCTGAGAGATGGCAGCGCACAGGCACTCTCCGAATCCGTCGCGACATTCGGTCTTGTTGCCACCATCCTGGCCATAATGAGGTTCAAGCCGGACTTCATCGCTACCGGCGTCGGCCTTTACATCGCCGCCGCCTACTGGTTTACCGCTTCCACATCCTTCGCCAATCCCGCAGTAACCATTGCCCGCAGCATGTCTTCAACCTTTTCGGGAATTGCTCCCGCATCGGTATCGATCTTCATAGGCTCACAACTGATCGGTGCGATTGCCGCTTTCGTGGTTTTCAGATGGCTCCTGAGAGAAGCGGAGGAATAAATCCCGCCAACCAGTGAACAACCTCCGCACGATCATTCACGGGCCGGTCCAGGCCGCTTCTTGCCAAAGAGGCGGGAAAGCTGGCCGATAAACGCCGCTGCATCACCAAGCCGCCGATCAAGCTCCGCCATGGTCTTTGATTGGTCCTCATTGTCTTCCAGCCAAATGCGGAAGGCTGCCCCCCACACAAGCGCGAGGCCACGCACACGGGCGGCACCCGCAAGGCCAGATGAATCAATGCCCGCCGCTTCCAGCATCCAGCCCATGGATTGCAGCGCGGGTCGCATGAGCGGCGCCGAGGCAATGGGATCGCGCCTGAGATCAGCGGTAATGCGTTTCAGCGCTTCCTTGTCTGCCGCCATCGCATCAAAGCGCATCATCAGCACATCGAAGAGACGGTCCCGGGCGCTCTCGCCATCCATTTCTTCTGCAGCGACAGCATCAAGCACTTTGGCGTCGATCCCGCGCCCATAGGCGATGAGGATGGCCGTCTTGGAAGGAAAATGCGTGGAGAGTGTGGCGAGCGTCACCTTTGCCGCCGCCGCAATATCGGCAAGCGCCAGCCCGCGCCAACCCTGTTTCGCGGCAAGCTTCAGCGCGGCTTTGATGATCTTCTCTTCGGGATTGGTCCTGGGGGCCATATCACTCTCCTTCACCGGGAGAAGATAGGCCGCGAAAGCGGTTGTGGCGACCAGCTATTTGCCAAGTTCGCGCGCTCTGTCCCGTGCAGCAACCGCCGCCCGGCGCATGAGCGGCGACAATTCACCCATCAGCACATCAAGCGCAGCCGCCGTGGTGCCACCCGGCGAGGTAACATTCTCCCGCAGCACAGAAGCAGGCTCATCAAGCTGATGCAGCATCTCACCCGATCCGCTGACCGTTTCCCGCGCGAGCTTCATGGCAAGCTCCGGATCGAGGCCAAGCGCCTCCCCCGCTGCCGCAAGACATTCAACGAGATGGAAAACATAGGCCGGGCCGCTGCCGGAGATCGCCGTCACCGCATCAATCAGCGCTTCATTCTCAACCCAGCCCACCTCTCCCACAGCGGAAAGCAGCTGATCGGCAAGCGCCTTCTGAGCGGACGTCACATGCTTGTTGGCACAGGCAACCGTCATGCCGCGCCCGACCGAGGCCGGCGTATTCGGCATGGCGCGGATCGCATGAACATCCGCTCCGAGCAATTCTTCAAGCCGCGCGAGTCCTGTTCCCGCCGCGATGGAGAGG
>NZ_JBATWS010000048.1:0-6789 GCF_049672805.1 Parvibaculum sp. | reverse complement strand
AAGCAGCCCTCAGGCACGAGGGCAATATAGGGCGCGGCATAGACATGGCCCACAAGGCGCGGATCGGCATGAAGCGCGGTTGCGTCCTCCCCGTTCGCACCCGTTTCAAGGGCGATCCGGTAGACCGCCTCCAGGTCATCAGCCCGCGCGGGCCGGATTTCCGCAACCATTCTCTCTCCCCCTGCTCACGCCCCAATTCTGCCAATCGGGACCGAAAAGCTCACCCTCGCAGATTTCTGCCATTCAACTATATAGAGAGTAGTCCCCTCCGCAGCCGAGCCTGACATGCGCACAGAAGATCCCCGCCCCATTCGCCTCGAAGACTACACGCCGCCGGCCTTCACCGTCTCGGAGGTGACGCTTGATATCGAGCTTGATCCGCGTGCAACCCGCGTCCACTCGACGCTTCACATGGCGCGGAACCCGGCGCATCCCGACGGGACAGCGCCCGTCACGCTGGATGGGGAGAAGATGGTGCTCCATGAAGTGCGGCTCAATGGCGAGGTGCTGGGGGCAAATCGCTACAGCCTGAGCGAAACCGGCCTCACCATCCACGACGCGCCGGATGGCCCCTTCACCCTCGAAACGGTGACGACATGCGCGCCGGAGGAAAATACCGCTCTCGAAGGGCTCTATCTCACGGGTGGCATCTATTGCACCCAATGCGAGGCCGAAGGCTTCCGCCGCATCACCTATTATCCGGACAGGCCGGATGTGATGGCGGTCTTCCGTACACGCATCACCGGCGACAGGGAAAAGCTCCCCGTGCTTCTCTCGAACGGCAACCCGGTCCGCAAGGGCAAGACAAAAGACGGGCGGCATTTCGTTGAATGGCACGACCCCTTCCCCAAGCCTTCCTATCTCTTCGCGCTTGTGGCGGGTGATCTTGCGCAGGTGGAAGACAGGTTCATCACCATGTCGGGCCGCAAGGTCACGCTTCGCATCTTCGTTGAGAAGGGCAATGAAGATCGCTGCGCCTATGCGATGGATGCATTGAAGCGCGCGATGAAGTGGGATGAGGAACGCTTCGGCCGCGAATATGACCTCGACATTTTTATGATCGTCGCGGTGAGCGCCTTCAATATGGGCGCGATGGAGAACAAGGGCCTCAATGTATTCAACGACAAATACATTCTTGCACGGCCCGACACGGCGACCGATGCCGACTATGCCGCCATAGAGGCGATTGTCGCGCATGAATATTTCCACAACTGGACCGGCAATCGCATCACCTGCCGCGACTGGTTCCAGCTTTGCCTGAAGGAAGGCTTTACCGTTTTCCGCGACCAGGAGTTCACAAGCGACATGCGCTCGCGCGCAGTGAAGCGCATTTCCGATGTGCGCATTCTTCGCGCGCATCAGTTCCCGGAAGATGGTGGTCCCCTCGCCCATCCCGTACGGCCGGACAGCTATATCGAGATCAATAATTTCTACACGCCGACCGTTTACGAGAAGGGTGCCGAGCTATGCCGCATGATCCATACATTGGCAGGGCCGAAGCGCTTCAGGAAAGGCACCGACCTCTATTTCGAGCGCCATGATGGCGAGGCGGCGACGGTCGAGGATTTCCTCAATGCGCTGGCAGATGGCGCAAAGCTTGATCTGACGCAGTTCAAGCTCTGGTATTCGCAGTCCGGCACACCGGAAGTTCTGGCATCAGGCCGCTATGATGCCGCGCGCAAGACCTACACGCTCAAGATGAGCCAGATCTGCCGGCCCACCCCCGGCCAGCGCACGAAAGAGCCTTTCCACATTCCCGTTGCAATCGGTCTTGTGGGGCCGGATGGCGAGGACATGCCGCTCACGCTGGAAGGCGAGACAAAGCCCGGTCCGAAAACCCGCGTCCTGCATCTGAAAGACCGCGAAGCAAGCTGGCGCTTCACGGGCATTACAGCAAAGCCCGTGCCGTCGCTCCTTCGCGGTTTCACGGCGCCGGTGAAACTAAGCGCCAATCTGAAAGAGCGTGATCTCGTCTTCCTCATGCGCCATGACAGCGACAGCTTCAATCGCTGGGAAGCGGCGCAGCGCTATGCGACGAGCCTTCTCCTCACCATGGTGGAGGCGCTCAAAACGGGCGGCACGCCGCGCAAGGGCACCGGCTTTGCGGACATGATCCGCGATGTTGTGAGCGCAAGGCGCGGCGATCCGGATTTTGCCTCACAGATCATCCTGCTGCCCAGCGAACAGACGCTGGCGCAGATCATCGGCCATGATGTCAATGTGGATGCCATCCACGAAGCCCGCGAAATGCTGCGTGCTTCCATTGCGGCGGAAACGAAGGATGCGCTTCTCGCCTGTTATCACCGCATGAAGGTGACGGAGCCTTACAGCCCGGATGCAAAGCAGGCCGCGCGCCGCGCGCTCCGCAATGCCTGTCTTTCCTATCTCGCGGCCGCGCCGGGGAATGACGGTGTTCAGCTTGCGGCAGAGCAGTTTCGCACGGCAGACAATATGACAGACAAGATCGCGGCGCTTTCCGTGCTTTCTCATATTGATTGCCCGGAGCGCGTTGAAGCGCTCGCCGCCTTCCATGAAGAGTGGAAGGGCGATCATCTCGTCATGGATAAATGGTTTTCGCTGCAGGCCATGTCTTCCCTGCCGGGCACCCTTTCCGAAGTGGCGCGGCTGACGGCCCATCCCTCTTTCACGATCAAAAATCCCAACAAGGTGCGCGCGCTGATCGGCAGCTTTGCCAATTCAAACCAGCTCCGCTTCCATGCGGGCGATGGCAAGGGCTACCGCTTCGTTGCGGACAAGGTGCTGGAGCTTGACCCGATCAACCCGCAGGTCGCCGCGCGGATGCTGGGTGCCTTCAAGAGCTGGCGGGAATTCGATTCGAAACGCCGCAAGCTCATGCAGAAGGAGTTGAAGCGCATCGCCTCGACCGAAGGCCTGTCGCGGGACGTATTTGAAATCGCAACGCGCACGCTTGCCTGACGCCTCCGCGCCGGAAGTCTTTTGTTAACCCTGATTTAACCGTGAAACGGCACAGAAACGGCACGGAATAAGTGAGTCCGTTACGCATCGGTTAACAAAAAGTTAACGCAGCCTATGGACATGGAGACTCCGAGGCCGAATCATCTGGTTGAAAGGGTGATTCGTTCGGATTCGACGCCGCAGATCGACGCTGCGTGCTAGAGTTGAAGGACGAACCGCGCGTGAGTAACAGGCCGGCCAAAGGCCCGAAGCGGACGGACCAACGCATGAGCGATGCGACCACGACACGCCAGGAGACGGCAAGGTGGCCGGAGGCGGTAGCGTCGAAGCGGCGCAGCCTTCCCGCGGGCCTGCTGCCGCGCCTTGCCATCGGCGTGTCCGGCCTTGCGCTTGGTGCGCTCAATGTCGCTCTCTTTCTTCAGGACGGCCCGTCCCGCGCGCTGGTTTTCTCCGGCCTGCTTTCGGGCGGCTATCTCGTTCTCGCCTATATGCTGGTGCGGCTTCGTGAATCGAAGCTCGATGCGGAAGCAGCCCTTGTCGAAAACCAGCACCGTTTCGACATGGCCTTTGCCGGTGCGCGCTGCGGCATCTGGGACTGGGACATCAGCGAAAACCGCATCTTCTGGTCGTCCGCCATGTTTGACATGGTGGGGCTGAAGCAGCCTTCGAAGCGGCTATCACCCGCCGAGGTAAAGGCGCTTGCCCATCCCGATGACGCAGCCGCGATTGACGAAATCGCCAATGCGATCCACCGCCCTTCCCGCTCCTATGACACGACCTTCCGTCTGCGCCATGCAGATGGAAGCTGGGTCTGGATGCATGCCAAGGGGCAGGTCTGGAGCGGCGCGCGCTCGGCCGGGTTCCGTCGCGCTGGTGCATCAGGCGCTGTGGCCGGCGATCGTCTGGTCGGCATCACCATCGACATTACCGAACAGAAACTCGCAGAAGAGCGCGTCTCCGAAGCGAATGAGCGGCTGCGCGATGCGATTGAAAGCATCGGTGAAGCCTTCGTGCTTTGGGATGCGGAAGGCGCGCTTGTCACCGCGAACAGCAAGTTTGCCGAGTTCCTTCATATCAGTGCCGCGGAAGAAGGTATGCAGCGCGACGCCATCATGGCGCAGGCAGGCATTGGCTCTGCCTGGCCCGTGGCCGGTGAGAGCGACGCCGATACGAGTGTCAGCGAAATCCGCCTGCCCGGTGGCCGCTGGTTGCAGATCAGCGAGCGGCGCACGAAGAATGGCGGGCATGTGAATGTCGGCACCGACATCACCGCCATCAAGGAACAGGAAGCAGCACTTACGGACAGCAAGCTCGCGCTGGAAAAGACCGTCCGCGACCTCGAAGCCTCCCGCCGCAAGTTGCAGGAGCAGGCGCATCAGCTTGTCGATCTCGCCGAAAAATACGCGTCCGAAAAGACGCGCGCCGAAACGGCGAACCGCTCCAAATCCGAATTCCTCGCCAATATGAGCCACGAGCTGCGCACGCCGCTCAATGCGATCATCGGTTTTTCCGAGATCATGGGTTCGGGACTATTCGGCGAACTCGGCTCGCCGAAATACAAGGAATATGCGGCCGATATTCACGCGAGCGGCACCCATCTCCTCGAACTCATCAACGACATTCTCGATATGTCGAAGATTGAGGCGGGCCGCATGACGCTGGAGACGCAGGACATCGAGATCAGCGAAGTGGTGGAAGAATCCCTCCGGCTCGTCTCGGGCCGCGCCGACATGGCGAATGTCACCATCGAGAACGAGCTGCCTGCTCTGCCCACCGTGAAGGCAGACAAGCGCGCCGTAAAGCAGGTGCTCTTGAACCTTCTTTCCAACGCGGTGAAGTTCACGCCTGCGGGCGGCTCCATCTATCTGCGCGGTTCAGCGGCGGATGGCTTCATCACGCTTGCGGTGGAAGATACCGGCATCGGTATCCCGGCCAGCGCGCTCCCCAAGATCGGCCGTCCTTTCGAGCAGGTCGAAAGCCAACATTCCAAAACGCATAAGGGAACCGGCCTCGGCCTCGCCCTGTCGCGTTCGCTCGTGGAACTGCATGGCGGCACGCTCACCATCGAAAGCACCGAAGGCGTCGGCACCAAGGTGAGCTTCACGCTGCCTCTCGCTTAGCGACTGTTTGCAAACTTGCAACGTCATGGCCCGAATTATTCGGGCCATGACTAGAATGTTCGCTTAAAGATACCAGTCGTATTCAAGCGGCGAGATAGCCTCCTGAAACTTCTCGTATTCGAGAATCTTCGTCTCCGCATAGACGTCCACATAGAGATCCGTCAGATAGTCACGCATCACCTGTGAATTGCGGAACCGCTTCAGCGCGCTTGGCAGGTAGAGCGGCAGGCCTTCATCGACATTTTCGCAGGCGTTGCCTTCGGCCGGATCACCGGGATCAATCTCATTGGTGATGCCATAATGGATGCCCGCCAAAATCGCCGCGAGGACGAGATAGGGGTTTGCATCCGCACCTGAAACGCGATGTTCGATGCGGCGGGAATCCGGCGAGCCATTCGGCACCCGGAAGGCAACAGAGCGATTGTTATAGCCCCAGCTTCCGTTCACCGGCACGAAGAGGTTCGGACCGAAGCGGCGATAGGAGTTCAGGTTCGGCGCGAAGATCGCCATGGCCTCCGGCAATGTTGCCTGCAAGCCGCCAATCGCATGGCGAAGACGGATCGAGCCTTCATCCGTTCCATTGTCGAAAATATTGTTCCCTTGCTCATCCTTTACCGAGCAGTGGATATGCAGGCCATTGCCTGTCTGGTTCGCAAAGGGTTTGGCCATGAAGCTTGCAAGGAAGCTGTGCTGGCGCGCCACGGCGCCAATCAGGTGGCGCAGCATTACCGCATGATCACCGGCAAGCACGACATCATCCTCATGCTTGAGGTTGATCTCGTATTGGCCGGGCGCGAACTCCGCCGTGGCACCGGACGCAGGCACGCCCTGCGCGGCAGCGGCTTCGTCAATGTCCTTCAACAGCGACATGAAGCCATCAAGCTCCGTGATGCCGTAAACTTCATGCGCGGTTTCGCGCTGGCCCGTCGCCGGATTGATCGGCGGCTGCGGACGACCTTTCCGGTCAAGCTCCTTGTCGAGCAGATAGAACTCGAACTCACAGGCGACCGTCGCGCGCAGGCCAATTTCCTCAAGCCGCTTTGCCACGCGGCGCAGAACATTGCGCGGCTCGAGCAGAAGCGGCGAGCCATCCTCGTCCAGCATGGTCATGAGAACCTGCGCCTGCTTCATCGAGGCCCAGGGCACTGGCACGATGCTCCCGGAAACGGGGCGGGACTGCGCATCCGGGTCACCGTCCGAATAGCCCATGCCGAGGATGTCCTCGTTCACACCCGTCACATCGAAGAAATAGATCGACTTCGGCATTTGCACGCCCGAAGTGAAAACCTTGTCGGCCTCTTCGGAAGGGAAGCGCTTGCCGCGCACCGTGCCGCACATATCGACAAAAACCGCGTCCAGATAGTCGATGTCGCCATGTTCGGCTAGGAAGGCGTTGAACTCACCCAGCGTCGCCCACTCCTTGGGTCCCTGTCTTTCCCGGTCGCTCATTGTGTCCTGCATATCTGCCGCGCAATGGCCCACACAGAGAAGTTTCCTTCGCTGCGCGAGAGCCCGCTATCGGTTGCTATAGGTCCATAACCCGATAGTAGCCGAGGGCCGCACGAAGATACCAGCGCCGGAGTGCAGGAAAGGGAAGCCTCGCCGGCGCGCGGCGCATCGGAGCGGGCACGGCTGAAAATTCCTCTTTTCCGCCAATGAGTTGGGCCAGAAGCCGCCCGGCCCAGGGGGCCGCCGCAACGCCATTTCCGTGATAGCCGAGCGCGAAAAAGAC
>NZ_JBATWS010000047.1:0-2198 GCF_049672805.1 Parvibaculum sp. | reverse complement strand
CCTTCGCGATGATCTTCGGCATCGTTGTCGGCACCTATTCGTCGATCTATGTCGCCGCGCCCGTGCTGATGGCCATTGGCATCAAGCGCGACACATGGGGCGGTGCGCCTGTCGCGAAGGAAAAGGCAGAAGGTAAGGCCTGAGGCGGTGGCCGGGACACCGCGTTTCGAAGGGCAGCCGCCAATCGACGCTTATGGCGATGGCGGCTTTCGGCTGGAGCGGCAGCGTTTCGAGGGCTCGATCATCGTGACACCCAGGGGGCTTTTTCCCTGGGGCATCACGCGTATTGAGGACGCAAATGCAACTTCTCTCACGCCGCTTGTTGATGTCATTGGCGAGTTTGATTTTCTGATCATCGGCACCGGTCCTATCACCGAGCCGTTGCCGCGCGAGGCGCGCAAATGGCTGGAATCACAAGCAATATTTCCCGACATCATGGGAACACCGGCTGCGTGCCGGACCTATAATCTGATGCTTTCCGAGAATCGCCGGGTCGCCGCTGCGATGATCGCAGTGGATTGAAAAGCTATCTCCAGCCTTGGCTTTTTGCCGGGAAACCCATAGCTTTCTCACAGCTTGCGACACTGAGTCGCGTGGCAGTTGGACATGCCGACCGGGCTTGCGGGTGGCGCGTCCTGCCATGTCATACCGGCCGCGGCGGCGGCGAACGGCAATCAGGGGGAGAACTCCATGGCTAGCATTCTCACTTCACTGAGAAACACGGTCATCACCGGTTTCGTGCTCGCAGCAATTCTGCTGCTCATGTATCTCAACTGGAATGACTGGGACGGCGCGGCGCTGGGCCATGCGTTCTGGGCATTCATTTTCCGCTGGCTCCATGTCATCAGCGGTGTCATGTGGATCGGCCTGCTCTGGTATTTCAACTTCGTGCAAATCCCGAACATGCCGAAGATCCCGGATGAGCAGAAGCCGGCTATCGGCAAGGTGATCGCGCCTGCGGCGCTCTTCTGGTTCCGCTGGGGTGCGATGTCCACCATCGTCACCGGCATCATTCTCGCCATGATGAACGGCTATCTCGTCGAAGCTTACACGCTTGGCGCTGTTGAAGGCTTTGCTGTTCCGAAGAACACGGCCATCGGCATCGGCATGTGGCTCGGGACGATCATGTGGTTCAACGTCTGGTTCGTGATCTGGCCGAACCAGAAAGTGGCGCTCGGCATTATCGATGCACCGGCAGACAAGAAGCCTGCCGCTGCGCGCACGGCGATGCTCTTCTCGCGCGTGAACACGATGCTCTCGGTTCCGATGCTCTTTTCCATGGTATCGGCGCAGAACATCTTCTGATCTCCGGGCGCAAGCCGGGTAGAATGCGGGGCCGCCTCATTGGCGGCCCCGTTTGTTTGGAGGCGTGAGGATGAGTGTGAGCGATGATGGGAAAAGCATGGCGACCTGTCTCTCTGAATTGCGGGAGAAGGACCATGATCGTTTCCTGACGCTCTTTTTTGCGCCCTCCGCCGCGCGGCCGGCGCTGACTGCGCTTTATGCTTTCAATCTCGAAATTGCGCGCATTCCCGCACTCGTGACCGAGCCGATGATGGGTCATATCCGCCTGCAATGGTGGCGCGAGGTGGTGGAAGGGCTGTCGCAGGGCGAGACACGCGGTCATGCCGCCGCCGTTGCCTTGCATGAGGCGGGGAATGTGCCGCCTGACCGGTTGCAGGTGCTGATTGATGCGCGGGAGCGAGATCTTTCTGACGAGCCATTCCCTGACATGGCGGCGCTTGAGGCTTACGCGGATGAGACATCTTCCGCGCTGATGAGAATTGCGGCCTTCATTCTCGGTGGCGCGGAAAAGGAGGCTGCGTCAGAAGCGGCGCTCCGCCATGCGGGTATTGCCTATGCACTGACGGGCATTCTGCGGGCGCTGCCTGTTCATGCCTCGCAGGGGCGGATGCTGTTGCCGGGTGATATCATCCTTGAACGGAATGTCGATCCGCATGATGTCTTTACCGGCAAGCTGACAGAAGGGCTGACGCTCGCCATTGCTGATATTGCTGCGCAGGCGAGGGAGCATCTCGCCTCGGCGCGTCGTGCGCCGTTCGACAGGGCGGTTCTTCCGGCGCTGCTGCCAGCCGTATTTTGCGAGCGCTATCTGGATATGATGACGGCCCCGTGCTTCGATCCGTTCAAGGTGCCGGTCGAGGTGCCTGCCTTTCGGCGGCAGCTTCGTCTCATGG
>NZ_JBATWS010000046.1:0-3055 GCF_049672805.1 Parvibaculum sp. | reverse complement strand
TGGCCCTATCTCCCCGACGATTTCCGGGAGAAGCATCGTTCAGTCTGGGTCGATATCGACTCGCGCCTCTTCGATCCCGCGAAGAGCCACGAGGTCTATAATTCCTACATGGACATGCTCGAATATGCGGGCACGCTCGGTTTTGACGGGATCGGCGTCAACGAGCACCACCAGAACGGCTATGGCATCATGCCCTCGCCGAATATCATTGCGGCGGGTCTTGCACGGCGTACGTCCGATGTCGCGCTGGTCGTACTCGGTAACTCCATCGCACTCTACAATCCGCCCGTTCGCGTGGCCGAAGAATTTGCGATGCTCGACTGCATTTCGGGTGGTCGCCTTGTTGCGGGCTTTCCCGTCGGCACGTCGATGGACACGAATTACTGCTACGGGCAAATCCCGGCACTGACGCGCGAGAAATATCAGGAAGCGCATGACCTGATCCGCCGTGCCTGGTCCGACCCTGATCCCTTCGCGTGGAACGGCCGCTACAACAAGCTGCGCCACGTCAATATCTGGCCGCGTCCCATTCAGGACCCGCCGCCGATCCATATTCCGGGCGGTGGCTCTGTCGAGACATACGACTTCTGCATCGACAACGACTATTCCTATTCCTACCTCTCCTTTTCCGGCTATATCCGGGCGAAGGCGCTGTTGCAGGGATATTGGGACCGCGTTGTGGAACGCAATGCGCCTGACGAAAGCCCCTATCGCGCGGGCTTTGCGCAGACGATCTGCGTTGCCGAAACGGATGAAGAGGCAGAGCGCCTCTATTCCGAACATGTCAGCTATTTCTACAATCGCTGCCTCCATGTCTATGGCGGCTTTGCGGACGCGCCGGGCTATCGCACCATCAAGACAATCCAGACAGGTGCGCTCTCGCAATATGCCCCGCCCATCGACGGCTATTCCTCGCTCACATGGAAAGACCTGATCGAACAGGGCCATGTGATCGCGGGCAGCCCCGAAACCGTGCGTCAGCGCATGGAAGACCTCATCAAGGGGCTCAATGTCGGCAACATCTTCTGCCTGCTTCATGTGGGCAACATGCCGATGGACAAATGCATGTATTCCACCCGGCTCTTTGCAGAAAAGGTCATGCCGCATCTGCGCGACATGTTCCCGGACTACAAGGATGACAATCGCTTCTGGTGCAAGCCGCTCGCGAAACAGGTGAAACCCGGCAACCTTCCGGCGGAAAAGGAAATCGCGGCAATGGTCGGGGGGAAAGACTGATGGAAACGAAAACGATCAACACGCCCCATGTTCCGGTTCGCTATTTCGAAGGCGGCAAGGGGCAGCCTCTCGTCTATCTGCATGGCGCAGGGGGCATCACTGCGGAAGACCCGCTTCTCGCAAAGCTCGCGGAGAAATATCACGTCTATGCCCCGCTGCTGCCGGGCTATGGCGACTCGCAAGAGTGCAGCGATCTGCGTGAAATGCTCGACATCACGCTCCATACATGGGACGTGGTGGATGCCCTCGGCTTGAAGGACCCGATCCTTGTCGGTCATTCAATGGGCGGCATGATCGCCGCTGAAATGGCAGCCGTCGCACCGAATGATGTGTCACGGCTCGGCCTGATCTGCCCGGCCGGCCTCTGGCTCGACGAGCATCCGATTCCCGACATCTTCGCCATGCTCCCTTACGAACTTCCGGCGGTTCTCTTCCATGATGTGGAAGCGGGCACGGCGATGATGACGGCAGGTGTCTCGCTTAATGACCCGGAATGGCTCAAGGGTTTCCTCGTGCAGAATGCGCGGCAGCTTGGCATGGCGGGCAAGATCCTCTTCCCCGTGCCGGATCGCGGCCTCTCGCAGCGGCTTTACCGTGTGAAGGCGAAGACCGTGCTTGTCTGGGGCGACAGCGACAAGCTGATCGTGCCGACCTATGCCCATGCCTGGAAGAAAGCAATCAAGGGTGCGGAACTCGTCTCCGTCCCGGAAGCCGGGCATCTCGTGACGCTTGAAAAGCCCGATCACGTCGCAAGCGCCGTTGCGAAGCTCGGCTGACGAGCCACAGACACAAGTATCGGCGTCCAAAAACAAAAACAGACGCGGATAGGAGCGAAGGGCCATTCCGAAAGGAGTGGCCTTTCTGCTTCAGGCGCCGCGCGCCATCCGGCCCGAAAGCATGCCCGCGATGCTTGTGCCTGCAATGGTGAGCGCCATGGGCATGGCCGAGCCATCATTGAAAAGCCCGACCAGTGCGCCCGCAATGGCGGCGAGCGCAAATTGCAGAATGCCGGTAAGCGCGGAAGCGGCACCGATATGGCCCTCCGCGCGCGCCATGGCCGCCGCTGTCGCATTCGCACCGATAAAGCCGAGGCTCGCGACCGCAACGAAGATGGAGAGAACAAGCGGCAGAAAAGCCTGCGGCACAAAGATTGTCACCGCAAGAACAGAGAGGGCGGCGACGAGCTGAATACCCATCGCCACCTTCAGCACAGCGCGGCTCGAATAACGGCGTAGCAGCAGGGCATTTATCTGCGCGGCCAATATCAGCCCGCCGGCATTCGCCCCGAAAGGCAGCGCATAACCACCCGGCGTCAGCCCGTGCAGCTCTATGAACACGAAAGGCGAGCCGGTGATATAGGCGAACATGCCTGCGGCGATGAAGGCATTGGCAAGCGCAAACCCCATGAAAGGCTGGTCCAGGCACAGCGCCAGATAGGCGCGCAGCACTTTCTTCAAGCCGCTTTCACGCTGCCGCTCTTCCTTTGGCAAGGTTTCGCCGAGGCCAAGAATGACGGCGGGCGCACAGGCAAGACCGAATGCCGCCAGCACCCAGAAGATTATCGGCCATTCATAATGCTGGATCAGAAAGCCGCCAATCATCGGCGCCAGAATGGGCGCAAGTCCCATGACGAGCATGAGCAGCGAATAGACCTGTGCCGAAGCCTGCTCGCTGAAGAGATCGCGCACCATCGCCCGCGAGATGACGATGCCCGCGCACCCCCCCAGCGCCTGAAGAAAGCGGGCGGCGAGGAGGCTTTCGATATTCGTGGCAAGGGCTGCCCAAATGGACGCGCCAACATAAACCAGAATGCCTGCGA
>NZ_JBATWS010000045.1:0-5596 GCF_049672805.1 Parvibaculum sp. | reverse complement strand
GCCTGACGACACCCGATCGAGCCTGCAACGCAGGCTCGATGGCCTCACAGGCCCCGTGCCGTCACCGCTCCCAATAATCGCGCGAGAACATGACGAGCACGGTCAGCAGTTCGAGGCGGCCAAGCAGCATCGCAAAGGCAAGAATGAGTTTCGGCCCGTCAGGCAGATGGGCAAATGTGCCCGCAGGGCCGACATGCTGGCCAAGCCCCGGCCCGACATTGGCAATGGATGAAACAGCCGCCGAGATCGCCGTTGTGAAATCAAGGCCGAACGCAGCAAGCGCCAGCGCCACTGCAACCATCGACGCCAGATAGACAAACACGAAAAGCGCGACGGAGAAGATGACTTCGCGGCTCACCGTGCGCTCGCCATAGCGCATTCTCTGCGCGACATGCGGGTAAAGCGTCTGGCGCATCTGCCCCCTGAAAAGAAGGCCGAGTATCTGCAGGCGGAATATCTTCATGCCGCCCGATGTAGAGCCGGTGCATCCACCGATAAACATCAGGATAAAGAAGGCCATTACGGAGAACGGTCCCCAGAGCGTGTAATCGGAACTGACGAAACCCGCCGTGGAAACGATGGATGTCACATTGAAGGCCGCAAGCGTCAGCGCATCAAAAATGCCGTGATTGCCCTTCACCAGCAGCCAGAGCGCCATGAGAAGCGAGACCACCCCGAGCAATGTGAGAAAGCCGCGCACCTGTGGATCGCTCCACAGCGTCTCCCCCGTGCCCCGCAGCGTCTGCACATAAAGCGCGAGCGGCAGCGCGCCGGAGATCATGAAGATCACCGCCGTCCAGTGAATAAAGGCATTGTCGAAATAGCCGAAGGAAGCATCATGCGTTGAATAGCCGCCCGTCGAGACGGTCGTCATCGCATGGTTGAGCGCGTCAAACGGCGTCATCCCGCCCAGCACATAGGCAAGCGCACAGAGCAGCGTCAGCACCAGATAGACCTCGCCGATTGCCACCGCGATCTGTCCCGGCCGGGGCAATACCTTCTCCGTCTTGTCCGTGCTTTCGGTGCGGAAAAGCTGCATCCCGCCAACCCGCAGGAAGGGCAGAATGGCCACCGCCGTGACGATGATGCCGATACCGCCGACCCATTGCAGCAGCGAGCGCCAGAGAAGCAGGCCGGGCGTCATATGGTCGAGCCCCGCCATCACCGTTGCGCCCGTCGTGGTCACGCCCGACATCGCCTCGAAAAAGGCGTCGGTATAATTGAGATCAACATGGGAAAAGGCGAAGGGCAGCGCCGAAAAAGCGGCAATACCGAGCCAGCCAAGCGTGGTCACGAGAAAGGTCGCACGGTGGGTAAGCTCGCGCCGCTCCGTCTGGTTGGAGAACATCAGCCCCCCGCCCACAAAGCCCGTAATCACGGCGGAAGATAGAAAGGCCTGCCAGTCGCCGCTGCGCGCCACCACTTCCGCCAGCACCGGCACCAGCATGAGCACGGACAGCGCCACCAGCAGCGCCCCGATGACAAGCCCCACAGCCCGTGTGCTGTCGCCGCTCTCGGTAGTCTTTACGCCCGTTCCGTCCATCAGCGCCCCCTCGATCGCGCCCTTGCCGCTCCGCTGGCCGGAGCCGGAGCTTCGAGATATATAGACATTGAAAGGCTGGTGCCATGCCCCGGGGGGAAGCCTCCTCACGGGTGCTTTCCGGCAGTTTCACGCGTCATCGCCCCGCCCTATAAGGCCGGTTATCAAGGCCAATCACACGAAGCGAGTTCCTTACATGAGCCAAGTCTCCGCCCCGACCCCTGCCATAGCAGCAAATGACGGCATTCTTCTGGCCGACCTTCTGGCGCTGACGGATGAGGCGGTAAACGCGGCTGACCGGCTTCTGGCGGCCGCCCGCGCCGCCGTATTCGCCCGCGTGTCGAAAGACGGCAAGCCTTCGGCCGGCCTCATCGAGAAGGAACAGTTCGCCGCTCATGGCGTGGCCTGGCTTGCCACCTATGTTGAGGCGCTCCGCCAGCTTGCCTCCTATGCCACGCGAATGAAGGGGGAAGGCCGCCTTGGCGAGTTCGAGGCGCTGATCGTGCAGACCGCTTTCGGCGAATATCTGAACCAGATCGCAGGCGGCATCCCCATGAGCCAGGGCGAAATCGTCCGCCCCGCCGATCTCGGTCTTTCAGATGAAGATGTCGCCGCCTTCCGCACCACCGTGCGCAAGCTGGCAAGCGCCGGAAACACGGCTGCCGTGCGCGCGCGCCTTGCCGAACTCATCGCCGCGAATGCAGGCGCCACCACCTTCGGCGATGCCGGGCTTGAAGAAACCTATGAGGCGATCCGCGACCAGATGCGCAAATTCGCCGATGCCGAAGTCGTGCCCTACGCGCATGAGTGGCATCTGAAGGATGACTACATTCCGCTCGAAGTCATCGCGCAAATGTCCGAGCTTGGCGTGTTCGGCCTCACCATCCCCGAAGAGTTTGGCGGGCTGGGTCTCGGCAAGGAATCCATGTGCGTCGTCTCGGAAGAACTGAGCCGCGGCTATATTGGCGTCGGCTCGCTTGGCACGCGCTCTGAAATTGCGGCAGAACTCATTCTTGGTGGCGGTACGCCGGAGCAGAAGGCGCATTGGCTCCCGAAGATCGCAAGCGGTGAGGTGCTTCCCACCGCTGTTTTCACCGAACCCAATACCGGCTCCGACCTTGCAAGCCTCAAGACGCGCGGTCGCCGCGAGGGGGATGTTTACAAGATCACCGGCAACAAGACATGGATCACCCATGCCGCCCGCGCCGATGTGATGACGCTTCTCTGCCGCACCAATGACGAGCCAGGCTACAAGGGCCTCTCCATGCTGCTCGCAGAAAAGCCGCGCGGCGATGATGCAAACCCCTTCCCGGCGGAGGGCATGTCCGGCGGCGAGATCGAAGTGCTCGGCTATCGCGGCATGAAGGAATTTGAAATCGGTTTTGATGATTTCGAAGTGAAGGCAGAAAACCTTCTCGGCGGCGAAGAAGGTCAGGGCTTCAAGCAGCTCATGCAGACTTTCGAAAGCGCCCGCATCCAGACCGCCGCACGCGCTGTCGGCGTTGCGCAATCCGCGCTCGAACTCGGCCTTCGCTATGCGCAGGAGCGCATCCAGTTCAGCAAGCCGATCTACACTTTCCCGCGCGTCTTCGGAAAGATAGTCATGATGGCGGTCGAGATCATGGTGGCACGCCAGCTCACCTATTTTGCCGCGCGCGAAAAGGATGGTGGCCGGCGCTGCGACCTTGAAGCCGGCATGGCAAAGCTTCTCGCTGCCCGCGTTGCCTGGGCTGCAGCGGATAATGCGTTGCAGATCCATGGTGGCAATGGCTTCGCGCTCGAATATCCGGTGAGCCGCGTCCTGTGCGATGCGCGCATTCTCAATATTTTCGAAGGGGCCGCAGAAATTCAGGCGCAGGTCATCGCGCGGCGTCTTCTCGAAGGCGGGAACTGAGACACTTCGCCTCACACCGAGGCTCGCTCGCCATAAGGAGCGGTCCTGTAAGATCAATGAAAACAGGGAGCCGCCTTTTCAGAGGCGGATCAGGAATATGGCGGAACTCTTCAGCTGGCTCGGACCGATTGCCCTTGGCGCCGTGCTCATCGTTCTTCTGCTTGGCCTGTGGAACATGATGCGCGGTGGCCCGTCAAATCGTTCCCAGCTATTGATGCGCTGGCGCGTCGGCCTGCAATTCCTTGCGCTGATTATCATCATGACGGGTCTCTATCTCGCCTCGATGTAGGCAACCTGTCTCATTTCGTCCCCTTTTCCGCGCTATATTAGGGTGAAGGTGCGGAGAGAGAGCTGAAGCGGGAGATCAAGAGATCATGACGGAAAAGACGATTTCCGCGGCGGAACTGCCCAAGAAATTTGTGACCATCTCCGGTCGCGCCATGGCCTATTCCGAAATGGGCGAAGGTGATCCGATCATCTTCCTTCATGGCAACCCGACATCCTCCTATCTGTGGCGCAATGTGATGCCGCATCTGGCCGATCAGGGGCGCTGCATCGCGCCCGATCTCATCGGCATGGGCGACAGCGACAAGCTCGAACCGTCAGGCCCTGAGCGCTACAGCTTCCGCGAGCATCGCCGCTTTCTCGATGCCTTCCTTGAAGCGATGGATGTGAAGAGCAATGTCACGCTTGTCGTGCATGACTGGGGTTCCGCCCTCGGCTTCGACTGGGCAAATCGCCACCGCAATGCTGTGGCAGGTATCGCCTATATGGAAGGTATTGTCCGCCCGCTCCAATGGGATGAATGGAATCAGGATGCCCGCCGCATCTTTGAAGGGTTCCGCTCCGACGCAGGCGAGGAAATGATCCTGAAGAAGAACCTCTTCATCGAAGCCGTGCTGCCCGGCTCGATCCTGCGCAAGCTGACGGAAGAGGAAATGGCCGTCTATCGCCGCCCCTTCGCGGAGGAAGGTGAAGACCGCCGCCCGACCCTGTCATGGCCGCGCCAGATCCCGCTTGACGGGGAGCCGGAAGATGTCGTCGAGATCGTTGACGATTATGCGCGCTGGATGGCCGAGAACGAATTGCCCAAGCTCTTTGTCAATGCCGATCCCGGTGCCATCCTCACCGGCGCGCAGCGCGAATTCTGCCGGAGTTGGAAGAACCAGACCGAAGTGACCGTGAAAGGCAGCCACTTCATTCAGGAAGACAGCCCCCATGAAATCGGCGAAGCCATAGCGAAATGGCGCAAGGGTTGGCGCAACGGATAGACGCACCTCCCCTTCTTCCTTCACAATGTTGTTTCTTGATCGCCCCGCTCATCACGGCGAGGCTGTCATGACATTGAGAAGAAAAAAGGGGGAAACTCATGGCCGAGAAGTTTGGCGGCTCATCGAAGGCGCTGCACTGGACGGTATCCGTTCTCGTTCTGCTGATGCTTTATGGCGGTGCCACACTCAGCCGCGAGACGGCGACCTGGCATTTCGGCTTTGGCATCATCACGCTGATCGTCATGGTATTCTGGCTCGGACACCGAATGACGCATCCGCGCCCCGCGCCGCTTCCCATGCCGCGCTGGCAGCAGATCGCATCAAAATCCGTGCATCACCTGCTGACGCTCGCCGTCACTCTTCAGCCCATTCTCGGCCTGATGATGGTTATGTTCTCAAAGCGGGACCCGGTCGCCTTCGGCGTCATCCCGCTCAAGATCGTGCAGAATGACACGATCTACGCGATTGGCCATGAGCTTCATGGGCCGAATGCACTGTTGATCGCCATTCTCGTCGCGCTCCACATTGGCGGCGCGCTTTATCACCAGTTCATCCTGAAAGATGGCGGCCTCACCCGCATGCTGCCAGGCAAACGCTGAGAAAGAACGTCCTATGGTCACGCTCAACAAGATCTACACAAAAACCGGCGACAAGGGCACGACCGCCCTCGCGACGGGCGAGCGTGTACCGAAACATTCACTGCGCATCGAAAGCTACGGCACGGTGGATGAGACGAACTCCATCATTGGCGTTGCAAGGCTCCATACAGGCAGCCTGCCGAAGCTCGACACCATGCTTGCCCGCATCCAGAACGAGCTGTTCGATCTCGGCGCCGACCTTGCAACGCCTTCAAGCGACAAGGATCTCGGCTATGAGCCGCTCAGGATCATC
>NZ_JBATWS010000044.1:0-2397 GCF_049672805.1 Parvibaculum sp. | reverse complement strand
CGAGACGCCAGATGATGTCGACTTCTCGCTGAAGGGGCCGCGCTTTGCGACCAATCGCCGTGTGCTCGCAGAAGCTGGACCATCCATCGAAAAGTTCCTGTCGAGCGGTGTGACCGGGTTGAAGAAGAAGCTCGGCGTCATCAACTGGCAGTTCGCGCCAACGAAGAAATTCGAGCCGGATGATTTTGCGGGCTTTCTCGCGCTGCTGCCAAAAAAGCATGAAGGCATCGCGCTCCGTCATGCGGTTGAAGTGCGGCATGAAAGCTTCCTGTCAAAAGACTTCATTGATCTTGTGCGCGAACATGGCGTTGCTGTGGTCACGGCAGCGGATTCCAAATATCCGCAGATCGGCGACATAACGGCGCCCTTCGTCTATGCGCGGATCATGGGAACAGTCGAAGAGGAGAAGCTCGGCTATTCGAAAAAGGCGCTCAATCAATGGGCCGCCCGCGCGAAGGAATGGGCAGAAAGCCGCGTGCCAAAAGACATCAACACTGTCGGTCAGGCGACGAAGCTGCCTGTCATAAATGTCTTTCTTTATGTGATCTCCGGGGCAAAGACCCGCAATCCCCATGCTGCCATGGCGATTGCGGAGCGGTTATAGACTTGTCGTCATTGCGGGCCCGGCGACACAATCCAGAACTGATTGCGCGGTTCCTCGCAATGACGCCGTTCTCTTAAAGTCCAGGCACAGGAAAGCGTGAGGTGAGAGCGCGGGCGCGGGCGGCAAGTTTCTCCTCCCTCTCACGGTCGCCCTTCGCGCCAAGGGTGTCGGCGATGATCTCGCCGATCTCGCTCATCTCGGCAATCCCCATGCCGCGCGCAGTGGGAGCGGGCGTTCCAAGCCGAAGGCCGGAGGGGCGCACGGGCGGGTTCGGATCGTCTGGTATCACCTGCTTGTTGGTGGTAAGTCCCACGCGATCAAGCGCCTCTTGCGCCGTTGCGCCATCAATGCCGAAGCTTGCCACCGTGTCGATGACGAGAAGGTGGTTGTCCGTACCACCTGTCACAAGCTTCACACCAGCGCCGGTGAGCGCCGCCGCGAGCGCCTTTGCATTGGCAAGAATCTGTTCCGAATAACGGCGGAAGGCGGGAAGCGCGGCGAGGCGGAAGGTGACGGCAGCGGCTGCCACCTGATTCATATGCGGCCCGCCCTGAAGGCCGGGAAAGACAGAGGCGTCGATCTTCTTTGCAAGCTCGGCCTTGCAGAGAATGAGCCCGCCCCTCGGCCCGCGCAGCGACTTGTGCGTCGTGGTCGTCATAACGTCAAAGCCGGCATCCAGCGGATTGCGCATCACATTGGCCGCGATCAACCCGCCAATATGCGAGACATCGGCCATGGTGAGCGCGCCCACCTCGTCTGCCACGCGCTTGAAATCGGCATAGTCATAATCGCGCGGATAGGAGGAGTAGCCGCAAACAACCATTTTCGGCTTCGTCTCCCGCGCCACCGCGCGCAACTGATCGAAGTCGATCTTACCGGTTGAAGGATCGGTCTTGTAGCGTACGAAATTGAACAGCCGCCCCATATGGCTCACAGGTGCGCCATGCGTGAGGTGCCCGCCATGTGACAGATCCATGGCGAGGATTGTGTCGCCCGGCTCGAGAAGGCCGAGATAGACCGCCTGATTCATCGGCGAGCCGGAAAGCGGCTGCACATTGGCATGCTCCGCGCGAAAAAGTGCCTTTGCGCGGTCGCGGGCGAGTGTTTCGATGCGGTCCGTGTGTTCCTGCCCGCCATAATAGCGTCGCCCCGGATAGCCCTCCGAATATTTGTTGGTGAAGGCAGAGCCGAGCAGCGTCAGGACTTCAGGAAAGGCATAATTCTCGGACGGGATGAGTTCGAGACCCGCCCGCTGGCGGCTCTCCTCTCCCTTGAGTGCGAGAAAAACTTCATTGTCGGATTGCGCAAGCTGCGCGTATTGGTCGGATGTGGGCATCTGGTTCTCCCTTGAGCCAAAACAAAAACGCCCGGCCAGCATCTTCATGTGCTGCCCAGGCGATCGGCTCAAAAACCAGTCTCCGCGCTCCCCGATGGTTACCCATCTCATATCGCCAGTCGCGCGGAGGATATGTGCGACCGGTAGTAGGGGGAGTATGCGCGGGAAGGTGACGGAGTCAATTCCTTGCGGTCATCGTCATCAAAGTCCCAATATGCGTTTTGCGATGATGTTCTTCTGGATTTCGTTCGACCCGCCATAGATCGATTGCGCCCGCGCGCCGAGATAGGCGGCCACGGAAGGCGCGGCTCCAGCGGGCAGGGCGGTGTTGCCGGTCCATGCCGGAGCAACGGGATCGGGAAAGGCAGGCTGCGCATAGGGCCCGTAAACCTCCATCCCGAGTTCGGTGATGTCTTGCGCAAGTTCGGTTGCAATGATCTTCAGAATGGAAGATTCA
>NZ_JBATWS010000043.1:0-15472 GCF_049672805.1 Parvibaculum sp. | reverse complement strand
CTTCCACGCCTTCCACGTCGATGGCGAGGCGGCCAAAAGGCATGTCCTTCAGATCGACATAGGAAGCGCGTGCCTGTTGGGTGCGGGTTTGCAACTCGTTCCGGGCGCGTGAATTTGTCCTCAGGTCGCGATAGGTGAAGCGGTTTTCATCGCCGAGTGTCAGCACCGCATGCCGCAGATTATAGGGAAGGAGAGAAATGGAGGCGCGGCTGCCTTCCCAGCTCCATTCTTCCGGTGCATCGGGGGCGCTTGCCGAGGGGCGGCGGAAATCTGCCTCGAAGCGATAGGGATAGCCGCGCATGGCAAAGCTTTCCCAGCCAGTGACGAGACCTTGCTCTCCGGCCGCCTGAAACTGCTCGACCCGCGCGCGGATCTCGCCTGCCGCATAGAACCAATAAGCCGTGTAGAGCGCCACGAGCACGGCAAGCGCAAGGCCCAGCCAGACAATGCCCCTGCCTGTTCCGTTCTTCGGCGCGTTCATCGGTTCCGTCATGTGTCCCCGGTCAGCTTGCGGTGGAGATGGCTTTGGGCAATTCTGCGCGAAATCAGCCGCTGGTCCATAGAGTGCTTGCGGCAAGGAAGACGACAGAATGCCGGATTTATGGGTTTTTGGATATGGCTCGCTGATGTGGCGGCCGGGCTTCGAGCATGAAGAGCGCCGACCGGCACTGCTGCGGGGCTATCACCGCTCTTTCTGCGTCTATAGCCATGTGCATCGCGGGACACCGGAAAAACCGGGCCTTGTGTTCGGGCTTGATGTTGGCGGCTCATGCCGGGGTGTTGCCTTTCGCGTGGCGGCGTCGCGCGCGGAGGAGACGCGGCGCTATTTGCAGGCGCGCGAGCAGGTGACGCTGGTTTACCGCGAGGCGGTGAAAGAGGTGGAGCTGGTTGATGAAGGCAAGCGCGTCGAGGCGCTGTGCTTCATCGTGGACCGCAAGCACGGGCAGTATGCAGGCCGGCTCGATTTCGAGGCGCAGGTGCGGCTTATTGCCGAAGGTAAGGGGAGTTCCGGCAAGAACCCGGAATATCTGGAAAGCACGCTCCGCCATCTTGAGGAAGCGGGCATGCGGGATGACGGGCTCAGCCGCCTTTGGCGCGCCGTAGAGCAGCGGCTGCGTCAATCTCCGGCGTCTCCGTAAAGCGGGCGAGTTCGGCAAGGGCGCGCCCGATGCTGCGTTCACATGCTTTGGTGAGTTTCACCTTCGGCTCCAGCCAGAGACCTTTCACTTCAAGACGGCCTTCGGCGCGATGCGCCTTGATGTCGGCGCGGCCAATAAAGCGGTCGCCTTCCAGAAGCGGCAAAACGTAATAGCCATATTGACGCTTCTTCTCCGGCACAAATATCTCGATGCGGTAGTCGAAGCCGAAAAGCCGCATGGTGCGCTTGCGGTCGCGGATGGCGGGATCGAAGGGAGAGAGGAAGCGCATGGTTTGCGGCGCGGCGTGAGCGGCGGCGAGCCGCGCTTCAATATCTGCCGGTGCGAGCGCGCTTTTCCATGAGCCATCTGCGCCTTCGACCATCACCTCCACCGCCTCGCCGCGCTTCAGCGCGGTTGCGGCCCATGCTTTCGCGCGGGCGATCGGCACGAGTTGCCAGAAGGCGGCGATCTCCTGCGGCGTGGCGAGGCCAAGGCGGGAGAGGGCTTCGCGACAGGCCCAGTTTTCCGAGGCGGCAAGACTCGGGCGGACGGTGCGATGTTCCTCCGGTATCACGCGCTCGGTCAGGTCATAGACCTTTTCAAAACCTTCGCGCCTCGCGATGGCGACTTCGCCCATGCGCCACAGCGCTTCAAGCGCTGTCTTGGATGGACCCCAGCCCCACCATCCGCCTTTCGGCCCCTTGTCCTCGAAGTCGCGCGCCATCAGCGCTCCCTCGCGCCGCAATCTCGCACGGACATTGCGCAGGACTTTTTCGCCATCCGGGCCGAAGCGTTCGCGCCAATGTGAGTGCGTGTCGATGCGTGCCTTTGCCGTGCGAAAGCGATGACGCCAATGGGGATAGAACTCGACCGGGATCAGCGAGGCGTCATGCGTCCAGTGTTCGAAGAGCGACACATGATCGTGGTGAAGCGTTGCAAGATGCGCCCGCTGATAGGAAGGTGCGCGCGAAAAGAGGATCATGTGATGGGCGCGCTCGACTGCATTCACGGAGTCAAGCTGTACAAAGCCGAGACGCCGGACAAGCGAGAGCGTGGCGGCTTCGTCATGTGGGTCCGGTGCGGGTGTGGTCAGCGCATGATGGTCCAGGAAAAGACGGCGCGCATCCTCATTGCGAATCTCAGGCTTCGTCATGGACGCGGTTCATACACATATTCGAGTTTCAACCCGTCCGGGTCTGCAAACATCACCGCGTAATAGCCTTCGCCATATTCGGGATAGTCTGCAGGCGGATCGAGCACCGTCGCGCCGATACGGACAAGCAGATCGTGGAGACGGTCCACATCCTCGCGGCTTTCCGCCTGCCATGCGAGATGGTGAAGGCCCGGCGAGTAGCGATCATGGTCGCGGGTAGCGTTCGGCCCGCGCGCGCGGAAGATGCCGATGGTAGGCAGCCTGTCGCGCGAGGTGGCGTGTTCCCAGTCGATGCCGTTTTCGTCTTCCGACCAGCGGCGATAGCCCATGAAACCCAGCACCGCATCATAGAAGGGGGCCGAGGCCTGAGGGTCGCGCACGGTCAGGTCGAGATGGTGGATGAAGCCCCGCATGGCTGTCCGTTTTTCAGCTTTTGCCTTCCTTCAGCAAAGCTTCTTTTTCGCGCCCGAGCCAGAGAAATCCGCCCATCAAATGATTGGCGAGGCCTTCAATTATTTCGGCGGCCATCGGCGGCACACCTGCATGGCCAAATTCGCCGAGCGCATTCCAGACCCTGTGTTCGGCCCGGGCAAAGCCCCTGAGCAACATGCCTTCCTCGTCGCCCGCAATTACGGCCTGCGCGCGCAGGGTGATTTCCTTCAGCCATTCAAGGTCTTCGTCGGGCGTGCCGGGAAGCACATCCTCCCGCTTCAGCTCTTCAGCAATGCGCTTGCCGATATCGCGATAGGCAAGTGCACGCGCCGCGGCGAAACTCGACCAGCGATCATGCGTCACGCTTGCTGCCGTATGGTAATAGCGGCTGGCGGACTGGCAGGCGATGCCAAGCTCCTTCAGCGCGGCTTCAGATTGTGTCAGCAGAAGCTGGCTCATTTCTCTCCCTCCTTCGCAACGATCACGCGAAGCGCACGGCGGCGTACATGAAAGCGCACCGGCGTTTCCGTGATCTCTTCTCCATCGGCAAAGACATGACGGACAGGCACTGTGGTGATGGAAATATTGGCACCTTCCTCGCACAGCACTTCCGGCGCGAGGTCCGTGCGGCCAAAGCGCAAAAAGGGTAGCAGCGCCGCCATGCCGAAAAGCGAGCGCGGCACCACGGCATGCAGGTGAAGCCGCCCGTCTGTCAGCGTGGCATCGGTATGAACCGTCATGCCGCCGCCATAATAGCGGCCATTGCCGACAAGAAGCTGGATGCAGCGTATGCTGCGGCGCTTGCCTTCGCCTTCAATGGTTGCGCGGAAGGAGTGCGATTTCGAATGGGCTTCAATGGCGCTCAGCGCATAGCTCATGATGCCCCATCTGCCCTTGCGCTCTTCCGTCTGCAACCGGCTGATCGTGTTCGTCATGCCGATGCTTGCGGCATTGAGAAAGGGAATGCTGTTTGCGTAACCGACATCGGCTTCGATGATCTGGCCTTCCGTCAGAAGTCCGGCAAGAGCTACAGGATCGCGCGGCATGTTCAGCGAGCGGGCGAAATCATTGGCGGTTCCCGCAGGCAGCACGAGAAGCGGTAATTGCCGCTTCACCAGACAGGCAATGAGCGGGCTCAGCGTGCCGTCACCGCCTGCAACGGCAACGGCGTCGATGCCGTGCATTTCCTGAAGCAGCGCGCAGCACGCTTCTGCATCCTCCGGTCTTTCATGGCGGATGGTTATGTCCGCATCCTGCGCTGCGGCGATGAAACTTTCCGCATCCCAGTCTTTTCCGCCGCCGCTGTTCGGATTTTCGATGAGCAGCGAATGCCTGATCCGTAAGGCTGCGGCGGGTGCGGCTTCTGTGCCGGATGGCGGGACCATTATTGACATGACGGCACATCTAGCGCCGCAACACGTCAAAAAAAGGGCTCTGTGTGATTCAGCTACACTTGGAATAGCCGCAGGAGGTGCATGATTCGCAGCCTTCCTGCCGGATCATGCCGCGTTCGCCACAGCGCGGGCAGCCCTTGAGGGATTTGCCGGCGGCAGCTTCATGGGGCGGCGGCGGATCGCCTGCCACAGCGCGCAATGCTTCTGTGACGGGGCGATTATCCTTGCCGGTGATGAAGCCCGTATCGATCATGTGCTGCTCGATCACCTCGCCGATGGCGGCAAGAAGGCTCGGCACATAGCGGCCCTTCATCCAGGTGCCGCCGCGTGGATCGAACACGGCTTTCAGCTCTTCCACCACGAAAGTTACATCACCGCCCCGGCGGAAGACGGCGGAGATCATCCGCGTCAGCGCGACGGTCCAGGCATAGTGCTCCATGTTCTTCGAGTTGATGAAAATCTCGAAGGGGCGGCGCCTGCCATCCTGCATGATGTCATTGATGGTGATGTAGATGGCGTGGTCGCTTTCCGGCCATTGCAGCTTGTAGGTGAAGCCCGGCAGCACGGTTTCGCGTTCGAGCGGCTTCGACATATAGACGACGCCATCCTTCTCGAAGCGCTCGCTCGGTGCGGTGAGCGGTAGTGCGGATTGCGAGGGCGTGGCAGGCGTTTCATCCACGGAGAGGACGGAGCCACGCACCTCATTCGGGCGATAGGTGGTACAGCCCTTCAGCCCCTTGTCATAGGCGTCGAGATAGACGGTCTTGAAATCCTCGAAGGAAATATCGGCGGGCGTGTTGATCGTTTTCGAGATCGAACTGTCGATAAAATCCTGCACGGCCGCTTGCACGGCAATATGCTCGGCGGGCGTCAGCTCCTGCGCATTGACGAAATAATCCGGCAGCGCCGTTTCCGCGCCGAACATCTCGTGAAAGCGATCCACGGCAAAGTCGCTCACCTTTTCCTCGCGGCGCGTGCCATCAGGCAGCAGCACCTTGCGCGTATAGGAATAGGCAAAGACAGGTTCGATGCCGGAGGAAACATTACCCGCAAAAAGCGAGATCGTGCCTGTCGGCGCAATGGAGGTGAGAAGCGCATTGCGGATGCCGTGTTCGGCAATCGCTTCGCGAATATCGCGGTCCATCGCAGAGACGGTTTCGCCTGCAAGATAGGCATCCGCCACGAAGAGCGGGAACGGCCCTTTCTCCCTGGCAAGATCAACGGAGGCCAGATAGGCCGCGCGGGAGAGCGTGCGCATCCATTTGCGGATCAGTTCAATCGAGGCCGGTGAGCCATAGCGCGTGCGGCACATGATGAGCGCATCGGCAAGGCCCGTCACGCCAAGGCCGATGCGGCGCTTGGCATGGGCTTCATGGCGCTGGGCCGGCAGCGGGAAGCGCGACACGTCAATCGTGTTGTCCATCGCGCGCACGGCAGTGCGCACAAGCGTGTCGAGTTCTTTCTCGTCAATATGCGCGGCTTCGGTGAAGGGCTCCTTCACCAGCGCGGCAAGGTTCACGGACCCGAGAAGACATGCGCCATAGGGCGGCAGGGGCTGCTCGCCGCACGGGTTCGTCGCGTGGATTGTTTCGGCGTAATAGAGATTATTCCGCTTGTTGATGCGGTCGATGAAGATGACGCCCGGCTCGGCATAGTCATAGGTCGCCTGCATGATGCGATCCCAGAGCGCGCGAGCCTTCAGCGTCCTGTAAACGGTGCCGTTGAAGGTGAGATCCCAGTCGGCATCCTTCTTCACAGCTTCCATGAAGGGATCGGTCACAAGCACCGAAAGGTTGAACATGGTGAGGCGGCCGACCTCACGCTTCGCCTCGATAAAGGCTTCGATGTCGGGATGGTCGCAGCGCATGGTCGCCATCATGGCGCCACGGCGCGAGCCTGCAGACATGATGGTGCGGCACATCGCATCCCACACATCCATGAAGGAGAGCGGGCCGGAGGCATCCGCGCCCACGCCCTTTACCGGTGCGCCTTTCGGGCGAAGCGTCGAGAAGTCATAGCCGATGCCGCCACCCTGCTGCATGGTGAGGGCGGCTTCCTTCAGATTCTCGAAAATGCCTTCCATCGTGTCGGGGATTTCGCCCATCACGAAGCAGTTGAAGAGCGTGACATCGCGCCCCGTGCCTGCGCCTGCGATGATGCGGCCCGCAGGCAGGAAGCGATAGCCGTCCATCACTTCGCGGAAGCGCGCGGCCCAGTGCGCACGGTCTTCCGGCTTTTCGGCTTCGGCGAGTGCCGTTGCGATGCGGGTCCATGTATCCGCGACCGTGCGGTCAAGCGGCGTCCCGTCCTCCGCATGGAGGCGGTATTTCATGTCCCAGATCTGTTCGGCAATCGGATGCATTTCGTCTCTTTCAGGTCAGCTCTCGGCAAGGACCGGCAGTCTAGCATGTGGGGCGAGGCCGGTGATTTTCTATTTCACACACATTCGCCGGGCATAATGCTCCACAGGGCTGCATGCTCAAGCTGCTGAACCTTCGATGTAATCAGTCTTGTCCCCGCTTTCCACAGGCTGTGGTCAGCTTCTGTCCCCAGCCTTCGCTTCGGCGATGAGCCGGTCTGTCGCGGCCTCGATGCGGGTTTCAAGCGTTTCCATGAAGCTCTTGCGGTCAAGCCCCGGCGGGATCGGCTCCAGAAACTCCAGAACGATGGTGCCGGGCTTACGGGAAAAGCCGCGCCGCGCCCAGAAGAGGCCGGAATTGACGGCGGCAGGCACACATGCCACGCCAAGCTGACGGTAAAGGGCGGCAACGCCCGGCTTGTAGGGGAGCTTTGCGCCTGCAGCGGAGCGGGTTCCTTCAGGGAAGATCACGATCGGGCGGCCTTCGGCAATCGCCGCCTTGCCCTGAGCGATCAGGCGGCGGATCGCGCTCGACCCTGAATCGCGGTCAATCGCGATCATGCGGGCTTTCTGCGCATACCAGCCATAAAAAGGAATCCAGAGAAGCTCGCGTTTCAGCACCATGGCCGGGTGGTTGAGGATCGCCGTCATCACCACCGTGTCCCACATGGACTGGTGCTTGCTTGCGACAAGAACCGGCCCTTCCGGCAGTTTGCCCCTGATTTCATAGTCGGTACCCGCAATCACCCGTAGCAGCCACAGCGTTGCATGGGACCAGAAGGCCATGGCCTTCACGGTCAGGCGGGTCGGCAGCAAAAAGAGCGGGGTCGCGGCGATCACGATCACGACCGACATCAGATAGAAAGACAGGTTGAAGGCAGCGGAGCGTAGCAAGATCACTTTGTCGTGTTCCTTTGGGCAGCGTTCCTTCGGGCAGTATGTCTGCGCGGGGAGATCATATCTGCATCTGCGCGCGCACATGGGCGAGCGTCAGCAGATATTTCGTATATTCCGAAATGAGAAGTCGCGTCGTCCCCGGATAGGACCACCAGCCATCGAGATGCAGCGTGTCCTGAAAAACGGGATAAGGCCGGATTTCCACATCAGGCATGGCGCGCGCAAGCTCCAGCGAGGCGCGGGGCAGGTGATAGGTGCTCGTCACGAGAATGATCGAGCGATAATTCCGCTTCTTCACCCATTCAGCGGTTTCGGCGGCATTGCCGATGGTGTTTTCCGCCTGACGGCCGATATCGATGCAGCAATCGAATTTCGGTGCCGCGCCCGGCACGATTTGCTTGAGGGATGCAGCCGTTACATCGCGGTGGACGCCGGTGATGAGAAGCCGGGAGCCCTTGTCCTGCTCAAGCAGCCGGTAGGCGGCGCTGATGCGGTCCGGTCCGCCTGTCAGCACCACAATGCCATCGGCAGCCGGCACCTCGGCTGGCGGTGTGCGATCAAGCGTTGCGGCGAAGATGAAGAAGCCTGCGACGTAGAGAACCACGCACAGGGCCGCAAGCCCGGTAACGGCACGGGCGATGCGCTGCCCTATTCCCTGCTGCAGCCTTGTCGTCGCCGCCATTACCGTCCCAGTCCCCTTGCCGCCCCGGGGCTCTGCCCCGACCCTTGCCGCATGATAGGAGGGGCGCTGGCCAAGTCAAAGCACCTCAGAGAAGGCGCTCCAGCGTGTTGAGAACGGTGAGCCGGGCCGTTGTGAGGGTGACAAGCGCTGCCGCAACGGGAATCGCCAGCAAGGCGGGGTAGTGTTCAGGCGCGAGGCCCGATGCTGCAACGAGAAACATATCGCCCGTGCCGCCTGCAAAGCCGAGGGCGAGAAAGGCGAGCGCGCCTGCCGCCGCCCCGATAAAGCCGCCGCGAAGTCCGAGATGCAGGAAATGGCGCTGCACTTCCGAAGCGATGAAACCATCCTTCGCGCCGATGAGGTGAAGCACCTCCACCACTTCGCGATTGGCCGAAAGACCGGCCCGCGTTGCGAAGACGACAATGGCGATGGTCGTCCCCGCCACTACGGCAAGGATGCCATAGGCAAGCCAGCTTGCCGAACGCGCCGCACTCAGCAATTCACTTCGCCACTGGCGATGCGTGTCGAGAGAGGCGCCCGGGGCTGCTGCCGCGATGTCGATGGCGAGAGCTGAAAGGTCGGGCGGGCTTTCCCGGTCGATGCGAATGTCGATGAGGCGGGGAAGCGGCAGATCGTCCGTCACCAGCCCCTTGCCGAGCCAGGGCTCGAGAAGGGCAATGGTTTCTCCCGTTCCGAGCGGTGTTGCGGTGAGGATACCCGGCACATTGGCGAGCACGCTCATCACGGCATCGACCTGTTCTTCCGGCTCCATGTCGCGCGAGGGGCGAAGTTCCACGGTGAGCGCGCCCGAAATATCGGCGCTCCATTCCCGCGTCTTGTCGCTGACGGAAAGGGCGGCACCAAGCGCAAGGCTTGCGAGGAAGCACATGGCCGCAACGACGAGAAGAAGCGGCAGGCCGGTTGATCCCGCAGCAGGCATGATGCTGCGCGTCTCGACCAGAAGCGCTGTCAGCGATGCGCCGATGCCCGGCTTTTCCTCCTCAGGAGAAAGTGCATCAAAGCGGGGAGGTTGGCGATGGGGATCAGCCACGGATCGTCAGCCCTCCATTGCGCAGCACGAGTTCGGGCGCGCCTGCGGCTTCCACCAGCGCGCGGTCATGCGTGGCAATCAGCACGGAAGTGCCAAGACGGTTCAACTCGATGAAAAGACGGAGCAGGCGCTGGCCCATTTCGGGGTCCACATTGCCTGTCGGTTCGTCGGCAAGCAGCAGGTCGGGCTGGGCCACAACGGCACGCGCAATGGCGGCGCGCTGCTTCTCGCCGCCTGAAAGCGTGGGCGGGCGCGCATTCATCCTGTCGCCAAGGCCCACCCAGGCGAGAAGCTCTTCCACATCGCTGCGATAGCTTTCCTCGCGGCGGCCCTGAATTTTCAGCGGCAAGGCGACATTCTCATAGGTCGTCAGGTGATCGAGCATCCTGAATTCCTGAAACACGACGCCGATCCGCCGTCGCATGGCGGGCAGTTCCGAGCGCGGAAGCGTTGCCACATCCTCACCGAACATGGTGATGAGGCCACGCGATGGGCGGTTTGCGAGGAACATGAGTTTCAGGAGCGAGGTCTTGCCCGCGCCGGACGGGCCGGTGAGAAAATGGAACGAGCCCGGCGCGAGGTGGAAACTCACATCGCGCAGGACCTCCGGTCCCATCCCGTAGCGCATACCTACATTCTCAAACCGAATCATGCTGCGAACCTATCACGGACGCGCGGCTGGCTGCGATGGTGGTGCGCAGACAAAGCGCAGATTTCCGCCAGATTTTGTCCCGTACTGTGCCAGTTTTAACGCGGCTTTAACCATGGGCGGTCTTTCAATAGGCTCAGGCACGGCCCGAGTTTCCGGGCTTCCCATCGCTGTGAACCGCCGGGCTCTTTTCTGGATGATTATCGTCTGCCCTTCCTGCTCATCGCGCTATCCCGTGAATGCGGCTTCCTTCGAGCCGTCCGGGCGGAAGGTGCGTTGCGCCAAATGCGGGCATAGCTGGCATCAGCAGCCGGAATCGGCGCCGGCAAAGCCCACGGCAGAAGAACTGGTGCCTGCGGCAACCGGCCAGAAAAAGATGTTTGGCGAGAAGGGAAAATCCGCATCTGAGAGTGCCGCGCCGAAAAATGCGCCAAAGTCCGAAGCCAAATCGGATTAAGCGGATGATGTGGTCTTTGCAGAAGCGCCGCCGCCCCCAGCAGGCACGATCGATATCGGCAATCGCTTCCGTGCGGAGGTGAAGCGCGAGGCATCGCTTCGCCGCAGCCGTGTTGCCATTGCGGCGGGATGGGTGCTGCTTGCCGCTTTCGTCGCGGGCACGCTTGGCGCGGGTTATGTCTATCGCCATGAGATCGCGGCCTTCTGGCCTGCCACGACCAAGGTCTATGCGGCGGTGGGCGAAGAGATCAATCTGCGCGGGCTTGAGTTTCGCAATGTTTCCTATGAGCGGCAGACCGAAGAAGGGTTGCCGGTTCTCGCCATTGCAGGCGAGGTGGTGAACATCACCGGCGAGGAGGTGGTGTTGCCGAGGCTGCGCGTCGGCCTGCGCGACGAACATCAGAACGAGCTTTATCACTGGACCTTTGCGCTGGAAGAAAAGACGTTGCAGCCGCAGGGCTCCGTTTCCTTTATCACGCGGCTTTCAAGCCCGCCGCCTGAATCGCGTGACATCGAAATCCGCTTTGCGGAAAAGATGGACATGGCGGCTGCCATGTCGTCCGGCGAGGAATAGCGTGACGGAGTCTGCGCCGCAGGGCATGCGGCTCTCCGTTCTCTTTTCTGCAGAAGAGATTGCTGCCCGCATCCGCGCATTGGCGGGCGAGATTGCGGCAACGAGCGAGCGTGATCTTCTGGTAGTGCCCATCCTCACCGGCAGTTTCATCTTCGCGGCTGACCTCTTGCGGGCGCTGCATGAAACGGGGCTTGCGCCCGAAATGGATTTCATCAGCTTGTCGAGCTATGGCACGGGGCAGAAGTCGAGCGGCGAGGTGCAGATTCTCCATGATACGGAGCTGCGCATCGAAGGCCGCGATGTGCTGCTGATTGACGATATTCTGGAATCGGGCCGCACTCTCGCAAGAGCGAAAGACATGATGATGGCGCGTGGCGCTGCGCGTGTGCGGAGCTGCGTGCTCCTCGACAAGCCGGGCAAGCTCGCCGTGAAAATCAAGGCGGACTTCACCGGCTTTGCCTGTCCCGACCGTTTCGTTGTCGGTTATGGGCTGGATGATGCCCATGCCTGGCGTCAGCTTCCCTTTGTCGGCTATCTGGAGAACTGAACCTCATGGCGCGCATTCTGATTGCGGAAGATGAGCCGGACGTTCTCACCTTTGTTTCGCGCGCGCTGCGCGGGGCAGGGCATGAAGCAGATGGCGCAGGCGATGGCAGCGATGCGCTGGCAGCCCTTTCCCGCGCGCGGGAGGTGGGGCGGCCCTACGATCTGTTGCTGACCGATATTCTGATGCCGGTGATGGATGGCGTGACGCTGGCGCTGCTGGCCGCGCGGGATGCGCCGGAACTGCGGATCGTGCTGATGACGGGTTATTCAGATCAGCGCGAACGCGCGCATGGGCTTGAAGCGATCATCCATGACATTCTGCTGAAACCCTTCACGCTGGATGAGCTTGTCATGCGCGTGCAGGCCGTGCTTGACGGCGAGACGGGCTAGAAGCGCCGGAGCAGTCTTTCGAGATAGTCGAGTTCAAGCTGCGGGCGGCCGAGGTCGCGCGCGCGCTCTCGCAATTCTTCGAGTATCTGACGTGCGCGCTGCATGTCCATCTGGTCGGGGATCGAAACATCATCACCCTGCGCCGAGCCGGATTCAGAAAGCGGCCGGCCAAACGGATCGGTCTGCCCGCGTCCCTGTGCGCCGCTGCGGCCTGCGCGACCTTCCATCAGCTTGTCGGCAAGTGCCTGGGCGCCTTGCTGCATGCGTTCGATGGCCTGCCCCTGTGCGCCTGCGGCCCGGTCTGCGCGTCCGGCCCCCAGCCGCTCCGTTGCAGCTCCCATCGCATCTTCTGCCTCGCCGAGCGCACCCGGTGTTTCAGCCCCTGCCTCTTCAAGCTCGCGCATGATTTTCGAAAGCTCTTCGCGCAGGGCTTCCTGCTTTGCGCCAAGCTCGCCAAGATCGGGATGCGCGTTGCCGGGCTGCGGCAGGCCGGGCGGCACTTCGCCAGCGCGCCGCTCCATCTCCTGCAATTTGCGGAAGGTGCGGTCCATCAGCTCCTGCTGCTTTGCGATGAGATCGCCCATCTGCTCGACAGCGTTTGACATGGCCTGTTCGCCGGGGGTGAGCCCTGCGTTCTCGCTCGGAAGCTGGAGGTTTTCGAGAATGTTCTGCAGCCGCTCAAGCATGGCGCGGGCCTGATCGCGCGCGCCGCTCTGCGCGAGTTCGCTGATCGCGTCCAGCATCGCCTGCAATTCATCGCGGTCGATGGTCTGCATATCGCTGCCAAAATCGCCGGAGAGTTGCGGATTGCTCGTCTGCGCCTTCTCGCTCATCGCTTCCATGTAGCGGTTGAAGGCATCGCGCAATTCCTGCATCAGCCGCGCAATTTCTTCATCACCTGCCCCTTGCGAAAGCGCTTCGGCTAGCCGTTCGCGCGCCTCGCGCAGATCGCGTTCGGCAAGCGAGAGGTCGCCATCCTCGATGCGCAGCGCGACCGACCAGAGAAGATCGTAGATGCCGGTGAGGTCCGTATCGCGCGTCGCTTCCGAGAGCCGCCAATAGGCCGCGCGCAGCGCGAGATAGACCACCTTGTCTTCGATATAGCGTTCGGCATCCTGCGTGAAATTGTCGATGAAGCGCGCAACGCTCGCGCTGGAGCGCGGATCAAGCGCAAGACGGCGGCGCTGCTCGACAATGGCGCGGGCAAGCGGCTTGGTGAATTCGCGCTCCGGCAGCACAAGTGACAGAGGCTCGGACATGCCTTCCTGTTCGATGTCGTCTTTCGCAACAAGCGTGATCGTCACCGGCAAGCCGGCCCAGGGATGCGCGGTGAGTTCGGCGTAGGTTTCACCCTCTGCCTCGCGCGGGCGATGCGCAGGCAGGGTGAGCGGAACATCGGGCGCCGTGACGCGAGGCTGCGGGACGACGCTATTTTCTTCGCTCGCTTCAACGCCGCTTCGATCAAGCGCAATGCGGGCTTCCGCCGAGGCGACACCGAAATCATCCGCCACGCGGTAGGAAAGACGCAGCGCGCCAGAAGCGGACTGGGCGACCGGGGCCGTGACTTCGATGGAGGGCGGCGCATCGGGCGTCACATCGAAGCGCCACATGCGGATCATGCGCCCGCCTTCAGTGAGCGCCACATCGCCGCTTTCCATGAGCTTTGCGTCAATCGCGTGATTGCCTTCGCTGATCGTGCGCAGTTCTTCCGGGCGCTCGCGTTCGCCATCTCGGCGGTCAAGCACGGGCGCGTTCTTGAGACCATGCACGCGGATCGCGAGGATGCTGCCTGCCGGGACGGTCAGCGTTTCGGCGGAAGCGGGCCTGTCATCTGCCTGTTTCAGATAGACAGGCGCCTTGCCGGTATAGGCAGGCGGTGTCACCCAGGCTTCGATATTGGCGGCGCGTGCGCCCGACGCGCCGGGGAAAAGCGCGTCCGTGAGGCGGTTCAGATGGCCGGGGCCGGTTCCCGCAATCGCGACGACAAGAAGCAAGGCCACAATGGCGCGGAGGGCGAAAGGATCGCGCGCGGCGAGAATGGACGGCGGCAGGCCGAGGCGGATTTTCGCCATCCGCTCGGCGATCCAGTTCCGATGAGCGATCCAGAGGCCCATATCGCCTGTGGCGGGTGCAGGCACGTCCTCATAGGCGGAAAGCGGTGAATGGGAGAGGCCGGAGGATCTTTCGAGATGGCGCAGTGCTTCCGCACGGGTCGGAAAGGCAAAGCCCCGAAAGCCACGCCAGAGCAGCCAGACGAAAGTGGCACCCGACGCCGCAAGCAGTACCCAGTGGACGCCCGGCGTGATGCGGCTGAAAAAGCCGAACAGGGCAAGCGCCACATAAAGCCCCGCAAAGGCCGTTGCGGGCCAGAGCGCGGGCATGAGGGCTTCGATGAGCAGGAGAAGGCGGGCCGCCCGCACGCGCCGCTCGACGCGCAAGGGCAGGCGCGGTGCAGTTTCCTTCTCACTCCGGTTGGATGCACCGTCGCGGATTTTTTCGTCTGGGCCGGTCAATGCCTCTCGCCCCGTAGCGCTCTGCTGCCGGCGGCGGATTTCCCGCGTCCGATCAAGCCAGCCTAATCTAGCCAGGATGGAATGATATCCTGTTTCAGCATTGCGTCATAACTGGGGCGCGGGCGAACTTCCTCGAAGCTCTCGCCCTTCACCATGACTTCCGGCACGAGGGGGCGGGTGTTGTAGGTCGAAGCCTGCACGGCCCCGTAAGCCCCCGCCGACATGATGGCGACGAGATCACCGCTTTTGAGGCGCGGCAGGATGCGGCCCTTGGCGAAGAAGTCGCCCGTCTCGCAGACGGGGCCAACCACATCATAAAGCCGGGTCTCTGCGTTTTCGCCCGCTTCCGTCACGGGCTGGATGGCGTGGAAGGCATCATAAAGCGTCGGGCGGATGAGGTCGTTCATCGCGGCATCGAGGATCAGGAAGTTGCGGTCATCGCCCGACTTCTCATAGATCACGCTGGAAACGAGAATACCGGCATTGCCCGCGATCAGGCGGCCCGGCTCGAAGGTGAGGTGGCAGCCGAGATGGCCGACCGTGCGCTTCACCATGGCGGCATATTCATCAGGATGCGGAGGAATGTCATTGTCTCCGCGATAGGGAATGCCAAGTCCGCCCCCAAGATCGATATGGGCAATCGGATGGCCTTGCGCGCGCAAGGCTTCCACCATGGACGCAACGCGGGTAAAGGCTGCCTCGAAAGGCTCAAGCGTGGTGAGCTGGCTGCCGATATGAACGTCGACCCCGTCTGCCAGAATGCCCGGCAACTCGCCCGCCCGCGCATAGACGGAAGGGGCGCGCTTCCATGAAATGCCGAACTTGTTCTCAGCCTTGCCGGTCGCAATCTTTTCATGCGTCTTTGCATCCACATCCGGGTTCACGCGGATGGCGATCCGCGCGACAAGGCCGCGCGCCGCCGCAAGGGATGAGAGAAGTTCGAGTTCGGGTTCTGACTCCACGTTGAAGCGGTCGATCCCCGTCTCAAGCGCGAAGGTGAGTTCCGCTGCCGTCTTGCCGACACCGGAAAAGACGATCTTGTCCGGCGTCACGCCAGCGGCGAGCGCGCGGCGCAATTCGCCTTCCGACACGACATCCGCGCCTGCGCCCTGGCGCGCCAGCGTTGCCACGACGCCAAGGTTCGAATTCGCCTTGACCGAATAGCAGACGCGGGCAGGTTGCCCTTTAAAGGCGTCGGCGAAGACGCGGTAATGCCGCTCAAGCGTCGCGCTTGAAT
>NZ_JBATWS010000042.1:0-7663 GCF_049672805.1 Parvibaculum sp. | reverse complement strand
AAACAAAAAAGGCGGTCGTGAAAGACCGCCTTTTTCATGTGCCGTTCTGAAAGGCTCAGGCGTCGAACACGATCACCGAGCGGGCGAGTTCGCCGCGCTTCAGTTCGTCGAAGGCTTCGTTCACCTGCTCAAGCTTGATGCGGCGCGAGATCATCTCGTCGAGCTTCAGCTTGCCGGACATGTAGAAATCCACGAAGCGGGGCATATCCACCGGGAAGCGGTTCGAACCCATAATCGAGCCTTGAATGCGCTTTTCGCCGAGGAAGTCCGCGCCGTGAAGTTCGATGTTCACGCCGACGGGGATCATGCCGATCACGTTTGCTGTGCCGCCGCGCCCGAGCATGCGGAAAGCCTGTTCGGTCGTGACCTTGAGGCCGATTGCTTCGAAGGAATGATGTACGCCGCGGCCATTGGTGAGTTCCATCACCTGCGCCACCGGGTCGCCCGCCTTTGCATCCACAACATCCGTTGCGCCGAACTGCTTGGCGAGGTTGAGCTTGGAGCCCTGCATGTCGATGGCGATGATGCGGCCTGCGCCCGCGATGGCGGCACCATTGATGGCGGCAAGGCCGACACCGCCGCAGCCAATCACGGCCACGGTCTCGCCGGGGCGGACGTTTGAGGTATGGATCACGGCGCCCACGCCCGTTGTTACCGAGCAGCCGATCAGCGCGGCACGGTCGAGCGGCATGTCCTTGCGGATTGCCACGCAGGCATGTTCGTGGATCAGCATCTGCTCCGCGAAGGAGGAGAGGTTGAGGAACTGGTTCATCGCGCCGGGGGCCGCGCCAAGACGAGGCTCTTCATCGTTGCCGCGCTTGGTTTCCGGGCTCACGCAGCGCGACATATGGCCCGTGAGGCAATGCTCGCAATGGCCGCAAAAGGCGGACAGGCAGGTGATGACATGGTCGCCCGGTTTCACCGTGCGCACTTCGGAGCCGACCTGCTCCACGATGCCCGCGCTTTCATGGCCGAGCACGGCAGGGAGCGGATAGGGGTAGGAGCCTTCCACGAAATGAAGGTCGGAATGGCACACACCGGCAGCCGCCGTGCGGATCAGCACTTCATGCGGGCCGGGCTTGTTGATCTGGACATTCTCGATGGCAAGCGGCTTGCCCACCTCGCGCAATACGGCTGCTTTCATGGATTTTCTCCCTGTGTTCCGGATTTCTGGGATTCTGGTTCCGGTTTTGGGTGATGTTCTCCCGTCGCTGCCCTTCGGTCAACACGCACAAGCGGGACGAGAGCGAAAACGGGCTTGCGATTGTGCCGCGACAAACTGGGGCTTTATCCGGGGCGGGGTTCCCCCTACTATCCGCCCGACTTTCATCACGAAAAGCCGGAGGCGTTTCCCTTTATCGGGAGCGCGGACATATGGACGCCAAGACATTCGACAAGTCGAAACTGCCGAGCCGCCACGTTTCGGTCGGGCCGGAGCGCGCACCCCATCGGTCGTATTATTACGCGATGGGCCTCACCGAAGAGCAGATCAACCAGCCTTTCGTAGGCGTGGCGACCTGCTGGAACGAGGCTGCGCCCTGCAACATCGCGCTGATGCGGCAAGCGCAATCGGTGAAGAAGGGTGTCCATGAGACAGGCGGCACCCCGCGCGAGTTCTGCACCATCACGGTGACGGACGGTATCGCGATGGGCCATCAGGGCATGAAGGCGTCGCTTGCGAGCCGGGATCTCATTGCCGATTCGGTTGAGCTCACCATGCGCGGCCATTGCTATGACGCGCTGGTCGGCCTTGCGGGTTGCGACAAGTCGCTTCCGGGCATGATGATGGCGATGGTTCGCCTCAATGTGCCGTCGGTCTTCATGTATGGCGGATCGATCCTTCCCGGTCGCTACAAGGGCAAGGACGTGACGGTTCAGGACGTGTTCGAGGCGGTCGGTCAACATTCGGCGGGCAATCTGCCGGATGAAGAGCTGCACGCGCTTGAATGTGTTGCCTGTCCCTCCGCTGGTGCCTGCGGTGGCCAGTACACGGCGAACACCATGGCTTGCGTTTCCGAGGCAATCGGTCTTGCGCTGCCGGGTTCGGCCGGTGCACCTGCGCCTTATGAAAGCCGCGACGAATATGCGGAGGCTTCTGGCCGCGCTGTCATGCAGCTTCTCGCCAACAATATCCGCCCGCGCGATATCGTGACCCGCAAGGCGCTGGAGAATGCGGCGGTTGTTGTGGCGGCGACGGGCGGCTCCACCAATGGTGCGCTTCACCTGCCGGCCATTGCACATGAAGTGGGCATTGATTTCGACCTGCTCGAGATCGCCGAAATCTTTAAGAAGACACCCTATATCGCCGACCTCAAGCCCGGCGGTAACTATGTCGCGAAGGATCTCTTCGAAGTTGGCGGTGTGTCGCTCGTGCTGAAGACGCTGCTTGATGGCGGCTTCATTCATGGCGACTGCCTGACGGTTACGGGCCAGTCAATTGCCGACAATCTGAAGGATGTGAAGTTCAACACGGAGCAGAAGATCGTGCGCCCCGTGAGCAATCCGATCACGCCGACAGGCGGCGTTGTCGGTCTGCAGGGCACGCTTGCGCCCGATGGCGCCATTGTGAAGGTAGCGGGCATGGAGAAGGACCATCTGAAGTTCCGTGGTCCGGCGCGCTGCTTCGACAGCGAGGAAGAAGCCTTCGAGGCGGTCGAGAAGGGCAATTACAAGGAGGGCGAGGTTCTCGTCATCCGATATGAAGGCCCGAAGGGCGGGCCCGGCATGCGCGAAATGCTCTCCACCACGGCGGCCCTTTACGGGCAGGGCATGGGCGACAAGGTGGCGCTCATCACCGATGGACGTTTCTCGGGCGCGACGCGCGGGTTCTGCATCGGCCATGTGGGGCCGGAAGCGGCGGTAGGTGGTCCGATCGCCCTGGTCGAGGATGGTGACATCATCTCGATTGATGCGGAAAACGGCACCATTGATCTCGAAGTGGATGCCGCGGTGCTCGAAAAGCGCCGGGCCACCTGGAAGCCCCGTGAGACGATCTATGCCTCCGGTGCGCTGTGGAAATATGCGCAGCAGGTCGGTCCGGCCCGCAAAGGTGCCGTGACCCATCCGGGCGGCAAGGCGGAAAAACACGTCTATGCGGATATCTGAAGCCACGGCTTCACCACAATTTGCGATCTAGTATGCGTTTCGGGGCCGTTCTGTCAGAATGGCCCCGAATTTTTTGTTCTGACGGGAGTGCCCATGACTGTTCGGAAAAGCCTGACGACCCTTGCTGCCGCGCTTGGTCTCACTGTTGCTATGAACGGGGCGGTCTTTGCGGAGCCAGGCCCGCAGGCGCAGGCCGCTTTCGACAGGGGCGTCGCCGCCTATGGCGGGGGCGATGCGCAGGGTGCCGTGGTCGAGTGGGAAGAGGCGGCAAAGCAGGGGCATATCGGTGCTGCCTGGCTGCTCGGCAATCTGTATGACAAGGGCGTGGGCGGCGTTCCGCAGTCTGACGCCAAGGCCTATGAATATTATTTGCAGGCAACGCGCGGCGGGCAGCCGGAAGCGGCGGTGCGGCTTGGCAAGATTTATCTTGAGGGGAATGAGTCCATCGGCCTCAAGCGCAATTATCAGGCGGCGCTGACGGCTTTCGAGGCGGCGGCTCTCGCGCCGCGGGCGGACGCACAATATTACCTCGGCCTCATGCATCGCCGTGGTTGGGGCACGCCGGTTAACCGCACAGAGAGCCTGCGCTGGCTCTATCTCTCTGCCAGGAAGCGCTACGCGCCCGCACTATCCGAGCTTGGCCGCATTCACATGGAAGGTGAGGGCGTCGAGAAGGATCAGGCCGAGGGCTGGAGCTATTTCCTTCTGGCAGACCGCTTCGGCACGGATGCGGAGCGCGCCGAAGCATCCGCCTATCGTGAAAAATATGACGGCAGAATGAAGCGCAGCGAAAAAGACAAGGCGCGCGAACTGGCGGATGCCTGGATATCCGCGCATGGGGGAAGCTGAGGGGTCAGCCAAACACCACCTTTTCCTCCCCGAACCAGAGAGGGGAGCGGGTGAAGTCGATGAATTTGCGTTCGTCTTCATAGAGCTCGCGGCCCGCGGCCATGCCCTCCGGGCTTGTGGTGGCGGCGGCGAGGTCTTCCATGCTCTCCCACCAGAGCTGGGCGACGCCGTCATAGATTGCCGGGGCATTGTCCAGTCCGCCGCCTCTTGCCTCGCGGATGCCGTCTGACAGGGACGGATCGAAGGAATGAAGCTGCACATAGCGCGCGATGCGCAGCGCCTTGCGGTGGCTTGCGACGAGCGGCGCATGCGTGTTCCACCAGTAATCCTGAAACTGCTCTCGTGTCAGGCTGGGCAGTCTCGTCAGGCAAAAGGTGAGCTTTATCATTCGGTCCTCCCGGTCGGGTTCATTCTGATTTGAGGATCAGTTTGCGTCGCGGCCGACCAAATATAAAGATGGTGTCAGTGTGACCTTCGAGGTTCTTACCCATGCGCATTGCGGTTGGCGGTTTTCAGCACGAGACAAACACTTTTGCGCCTAGCAAGGCAGACTACGCGGCCTTTGAGCAGGCAGATTCATGGCCTGCCTTGCAGCGAGGGGAGCCACTTCTTTCTGCCTTCACGGGCATGAATGTACCGATTGCAGGATTCATCGACAGGGCGTCAGCAGGTAACACGCTTCTCCCGCTTGTCTGGTGTTCGGCCACGCCCTCCGCCCATGTCACGGAAGATGCCTTTGAGCGCATCATGGGCATGATGCTTGAGGATTTGCGCGCGGCCGGCCCGGTTGATGCCGTCTATCTCGATCTTCATGGCGCCATGGTCACGGAGCATTTCGATGATGGCGAGGGGGAAATCCTTCACCGTGTCCGCGCCGTGATCGGGCCGGATGTGCCGCTTGTTGCGAGCCTTGATCTCCATGCGAATGTGACAGAGCGCATGGTTGCGGAAGCGGACGCGCTGATTGCCTATCGCACCTATCCGCATGTCGATATGACGGAGACGGGCGCACGGGCGGCGGAGCATCTTTTTGCCTTGCTAAAATCAGGCACGCGGCAGGCAAAGGCCATGCGCCGCCTCGACTATCTCATCCCGCTTACCGCGCAATGCACGCTGATCGAACCGGCATCGTCGCTTTATGCGCTTGTCGGTGAAACGGAAGGCAAGCTGATGGGTAATGGTCGCGTCACAAGCGTTTCCTTCACGACAGGTTTTCCGCCCACGGATATTCCCGAATGTGGTCCTGTCATCATCGCCTATGGCGACACCGAAGCTGCGGCAGAGGAAGCAGCCGAGCGGATTGCGCAGGCGGGGCGGGCGGCAGAAGCTGCTTTCAGCGAGAAGCTCTGGTCGCCGTGTGATGCGGTTGCCTATGCCATCGCCAATGCTGCTCCGGGCAAGGGGCCGATTGTCCTTGCCGATACGCAGGACAATCCCGGTGCTGGCGGTAATGGCGACACGATCGGTATTCTTGCTGAATTGATTGCCCAGGATGCACAGAATGCGGCGATTGCCGTTTTGTTTGATCCTGAATGTGCCGCGCGCGCGGCGGAGGCGGGCGAGGGCGCGCAGGTTCATCTTGCGCTTGGCGCGAAGACGGGTGGCGCGCCGGAAGAGCGCCCGGTTGAAGGCGTGTTCGAAGTCATGCGGGTGACGGATGGCGAGTTTCTTGCGACCGGGCCTTTCTATGGAGGGTCGCGCATGTCACTCGGCACAACGGTCCGCCTTCGCAAGGGCGGCGTGCAGGTGGTGGTGGCATCGCGAAAGGGGCAATGCGCGGATAAGGAAATGATCTGCCATACGGGGCTTGATCCGCGCGATCTTGCGATCCTTGCCGTCAAAAGCTCGGTTCATTTCCGCGCCGATTTCGGGCCGATGGCGAGCGAGGTGCTGGTGGTGGAAAGCCCCGGCCCGAACATCGCCGATCTGACAAAGCTCCCATTCACGCGGCTTCGCCCCGGTTTGCGGGTGACACCGCTGGGAAAAGCCTTCGGCAGCTAGCTATGCGCTGAAATCGAGTTCCGCCCAGATCGGTACATGGTCCGAGGGCTTCTCGCGGCCGCGCACATTGCGGTCAATGTCGCAGGCGATGAGCCTGTCGGCTGCCTGTGGCGACAGAAGAATATGGTCGATGCGGATGCCATTATCCTTCGCCCATGCGCCACCCTGATAATCCCAGAAGGTGTAGCGATGCGCTTCCGTATGGCAGGCGCGGAAGGCGTCTGTCAGCCCGAGGCTCAACAATTCGCGGAACTTCGCCCGCGTTTCGGGACGGAAGAGCGCGTCATCGGCCCAGGCGACGGGATCATGGACATCATCCGCCGTCGGAATGACGTTGTAGTCACCCAGAAGCGCCAGCGGCTCCTCATAGGAAAGAAGCATCGCCGCATGGTCGATCAGGCGGTCCATCCAGTGCAGCTTGTATTCAAATTTTTCCGTGTTAACCGGATTGCCGTTCGGCAGATAGATGGAGGCGATGCGAAGCGCCTTCTGGTTCACTGACACAACGGCTTCGATGTAGCGGGCCTGTTCATCATCGTCCTTGCCGGGTAATCCGCGCGTTATGTCTTCCAGCGGCAATTTCGACAGGATGGCCACGCCGTTATAGGTTTTCTGCCCATGCGTCGCGACATTGTAGCCAAGATCCTCGATCTCGCTGCGCGGGAAGGCTTCATCCACGCATTTCAGTTCCTGCAAACAGACGATGTCCGGACTGGCTTCCTTCAGCCATTCCGTCAGATTGCCCAGGCGCGCCTTGACCGAGTTGATGTTGAAGCTCGCAATTTTCATTTCTTGTCTTCAGCTCTTCTGGGCTTCCTGTGCCGAAGAATTCTTCAGCACTTCCGCATCATCAGGAACGCCGAACCCGAGATCGATATATTCGATGTGAGTGAGCGGGCGAAGGAAGAGGGCAGTATCGCTTTTCGGCGCGAGGCCCCGGTCGATCGGTGTGGCCGAGAGCACCATCATCACCTCCCCGTTTGCATCTCCCCGGAGAGGAAAGGCCGCAACTTCCACAGTGGAAGAAAGGCCGTGGCCATATTCTTCTTCATGGATGGTGAGGAGGCCGCAACCGACCTTATGTGCCGCCATCGCGCGGGCTACGGCGCGGGCGACCTGATCGGGCTTCGAGAAGTCGCCATAGCTCTTCCCGGTAATGTCGATGCCCTGATGCCTCGTCAGCGCCGTGCCCACCAGCCGGAAAACAAGGTCATTGTCCAGCACTTCGACGATGACGAGGTTGGGTAGAAGGGGTGCAAGCTCCTGCGTTACACGAAAGGCGCTTCGCGGGGGAATTTTCTCCCCGGGCTTTCTTATAGATTTCCAATAAAGCTCGAGTTTCCGGCTGTTTTCAGTCCGCTCAGTAATACCCATCGAGTTACGCTGCACTCCCGGTGAGAAGAATCGGGGGGATGGGTCCGCAGACTAAGCGGGTTTCTCCCTAAGGTAAAATTACAATTGTGCCATAATGGCACATAATCAGTTCGGGTTTCAGAGCGCGAAAGAAGTACCACAGCCGCAGGAAGCGGTGGCATTGGGATTGTTGATCTTGAAGGAGGAGCCGATCAGATCGTCCACATAGTCGATCTGCGATCCGGCGAGATATTCGACAGAGACGGAATCTATCAGCACCCGCACGCCATCGCGCTCCAGCACCAGATCGTCATCATTCTGCACGTCATCGAAGGTGAAGCCGTACTGGAAGCCC
>NZ_JBATWS010000041.1:0-8522 GCF_049672805.1 Parvibaculum sp. | reverse complement strand
GGCCCTTCTCGAACGGGTAATTCAACGTCGCCTTCGGCTTGAAGAAATACCGCATTGCGAGAATGAAGCTCGAAATGAACTCGGTGAGGAAGAGCGACCGCACCGACTGATCCAGCCAGGCCATTTCCTCAGTCCTTTCCGTTAATAAACATCATTGCCCTGCCCTCAGTTGTTCGGCAGCAGATCGAAGCCGACCAGCACGCCCGCAGTGAGCAGAACCCAGAAGATCGAGATCGGCAGAAATACCTTCCAGCCAAGACGCATCAGCTGGTCGTAGCGATAGCGCGGCACGATGGCCTTTGCCATGGCGAACAGGAAGAAGACGAACAGAACCTTCAGCAGGAACCAGATGACGCCCGGCACCATATTGAACGGTGCGATGTCGAAAGGCGGCAGCCACCCACCAAGGAAGAAGATCGTCGTCATCGCGCACATAAGCAGGATGGCAACATACTCACCCAGCATGAACATCATGTAGGAAGTGGAGGAGTACTCGACCATGAAACCGGCGACGAGTTCCGACTCTGCTTCGGCAAGGTCAAAGGGCGGGCGGTTCGTTTCCGCAAGCGCCGAGACGAAGAAGATCACGAACATCGGCAGGTGCGGGATGAAGAACCAGACCGTCTTCTGCGCTTCGACGATGGCCGACAGATTGAGCGAGCCCGCCGTCATCAACACGCAAACGATGACGAAGCCGATGGAGACTTCATACGACACCATCTGCGCGGCAGCGCGCAGCGCGGAGAGGAACGGGTATTTCGAGTTTGACGCCCAGCCCGCCATGATGGTGCCGTACACACCAAGCGAGGAGATGGCGAAGATATAGAGGACGCCGACATTGATGTCGGAGATGACCATCTTCGCATCAAGCGGCACCACGGCCCAGCCTGCCAGGGCGAGCGTCACGGTGACCAGCGGCGCGAGCAGGAAAACGCCCTTGTTGGCGCCCGCCGGAATGACGATTTCCTTGAAGACGAACTTCAACAGGTCAGCGAAGGATTGCAGCAGGCCGAAAGCGCCAACCACGTTCGGGCCGCGACGAAGCTGTACCGCCGCCCAGATCTTGCGGTCAGCGAGCAACACATAAGCCGTTACCAGCAGGATCGCGACGATAAGGGCAAGCGACTGCGCGACGATGATCGCCAGCGGTATTCCATATCCAACGAGAAAATCCGTCATTGGCTGCAGCCCACCCTCATTCCGCCGCCTGCGCGCGCACTGCAGCGCGGGCTGCGGCGCATTGCGCCATCACCGCGCTGGCGCGAGCGATCGGATTGGTCATGTAGAAATCCTTCACCGGCGTTTCGAATGCCGTCGCATCAAGCTCGCCGGAAGCGAGTTCCGGCAAGGCGCCGGCCGGCACGACATGATCCACTTCGGCGAAGTGAGGCGCATCCGCCTCCATCGCCGCGCGGAGCGCCGAGAGATCGTCATAAGGCAGCGGCTGTCCCAGCACGCCGGAAAGCGCCCGCAGGATCGTCCAGTCTTCGCGAGCATCGCCCGGCGGGAAGACGGCGCGGCGGCCGAGTTGCACACGGCCTTCCGTGTTCACCCAGGTTGCGTTCTTTTCAGTGTAGGCGGCACCCGGCAGGATGACGTCAGCACGGTGCGCACCGGCATCGCCATGCGTGCCCTGATAGACGACAAACGCAGAGCCGAGGCGCGACATGTCGATCTCATCTGCGCCGAGCAGATAGACGAAGCTGATCTCGCCGGATGATGCGCCGTCTAGAATGCCCTCGACATCGCGGCCGCCCTCGCCCGGCACGAGGCCGAGATCGAGGCCGCCGACACGCGCGGCTGCCGTGTGGAGCACGTTGAAGCCGTTCCACTCGCCCGTGACAGCGCCAACCGATTTTGCGAGCGCCAGTGCTTCGGCGAGAACGGCAGCGCCATCCTTGCGGGTGAGCGCGCCCTGCCCGACCACGATCATCGGGCGCGATGCGTTTTTCAGCACGTCGACGAAGTCGCCGAGTTCTTTCAGCGACTGCGGACCGGCGCCGAGATAGTCATAATCATAGGTGAGATCGGCGCGCGGACCGATGAGGCCGACACGCAGGCCACCAGCGCGCGACCGCTTCAAAATGCGCGCATTGATGATCGGCGCTTCGAGGCGCGGGTTCGTGCCGATGAGCACGATTGCATCCGCTTCTTCAATCCCGGCGATGGTTGAATTGAAGAGATAGCTCGCGCGATGCGTTGCATCGAGCTTCGCGCCATCCGCGCGGCAATCAATGTTCGGCGAACCGAGCGACGCCATGAGGTCTTTCAGAGCCTTCATGGATTCAGTGCAGGCGAGATCGCCGGCAATGGCAGCGATGCTCTTGCCATCGGCACCTTTGAGCCGCGCGGCGATGGCGGTGAAGGCTTCATCCCATGTGGCAGCGCGCAGGCGGCCATTCTCACGGACATAAGGCGTGTCGAGGCGCTGCGTCTTGAGGCCGTCCCAGACAAAGCGCGTCTTGTCCGAAATCCATTCCTCATTCACCTCTTCATTGAGGCGCGGAAGGATGCGCATGACTTCTGCGCCACGCGCATCAACGCGGATATTGGAGCCGACTGCATCCATCACGTCGATGGTTTCCGTCTTCCGCAATTCCCACGGGCGCGCCGTATAGGCAAAGGGACGGAAAGTGAGCGCGCCGACCGGGCAGAGATCGACCACATTGGCCGACAGTTCCGAGGTGAGCGCGTGCTCGAGATAGGTGGTGATTTCCATATCCTCGCCGCGACCGATCGCGCCGAGTTCAGGTACACCGGCCACTTCCTGCGAGAAGCGGACGCAGCGCGTGCAATGGATGCAGCGCGTCATCACCGTCTTCACGAGCGGGCCCATATATTTGTCTTCGACCGCGCGCTTGTTCTCGACGAAGCGCGAGCCATCAACGCCATAGGCCATCGCCTGATCCTGCAGGTCGCATTCGCCACCCTGGTCGCAGATCGGGCAATCAAGCGGATGGTTGATGAGCAGGAACTCCATCACGCCTTCACGCGCGCGCTTCACCTGCTCGGTGCGTGTATGGACGACCATGCCATCCGCAGCAGGCATGGCGCAGGAAGCCACCGGCTTTGGTGACTTCTCAAGCTCGACAAGGCACATGCGGCAGTTGCCTGCGATGGAGAGGCGCTCGTGATAGCAGAAGCGCGGGATTTCCGCGCCGGCTGCCTCGCAGGCCTGCAGCAGAGTGGCGCCGTTTGCGACCTCGACCTCAATGCCGTCGACGATAAGTTTCGGCATGACCTACTCCGCCGCCCTTGCCACACCACCGCGCTTGGCGGCGATGCGGTCTTCAATCGTACCCCGGAAATGGCGGATGAGACCCTGCACGGGCCAGGCCGCCGCGTCGCCAAGGGCGCAGATCGTGTGCCCTTCGACGCGCTTCGTCACATCAAGCAGCATGTCGATTTCCTCGACCTCTGCCTCGCCTGTGACCAGACGTTCCATGACGCGCCACATCCAGCCCGTGCCTTCACGACAGGGCGTGCATTGGCCGCAGCTTTCATGCTTGTAGAAAGCGGAAAGGCGCGCGATTGCCTTGATGATGTCGGTGGACTTGTCCATGACGATGACGGCCGCCGTGCCAAGGCCCGTCTGCACTGCCTTCAGCGAGTCGAAATCCATCAACACATCGTCGCAGATCGACTTCGGAATGAGCGGCACCGATGAACCGCCGGGGATCACCGCAAGGAGGTTGTCCCAGCCGCCGCGCACACCGCCCGCATGCTTCTCAAGAAGCTCGCGCAGCGGAATGCCCATCTCTTCTTCCACGTTGCACGGGTTGTTCACATGGCCCGAAATGCAGAAGAGCTTGGTGCCCGTGTTGTTCGGACGGCCAAGGCCCGCGAACCATGATGCACCGCGCCGCAGAATGGTGGGCGCAACGGCAATGGATTCGACATTATTGACGGTCGTGGGCGCGCCATAGAGGCCGACATTCGCGGGGAATGGCGGCTTCAGGCGCGGCATGCCCTTCTTGCCTTCAAGGCTTTCGAGCAGCGCCGTTTCTTCGCCGCAGATATAGGCGCCGGCACCGTGATGCACATAAAGATCGAAGTCCCAGCCGGAGCCTGCCGCATTCGCACCGAGGAGGCCTGCTTCATAGGCTTCATCAATCGCGGCCTGCAACTGCTCGCGCTCGCGAATGAATTCGCCACGGACATAGATGTAGCCGGTATTGGCGCCCATCGCGAAGCCCGCGATCAGGCAGCCTTCGATCAGCTTCTGCGGATCGTGACGCATGATATCACGGTCCTTGCAGGTGCCGGGTTCGGACTCGTCCGCATTGACGACGAGGTAATGCGGGCGGCCATCAGACTCCTTCGGCATGAAGGACCATTTGAGGCCAGTCGGGAAGCCCGCGCCGCCACGGCCGCGCAGACCGGACTTCTTCATCTCTTCGAGAATCCAGTCACGGCCCTTGGCGATGATCGCCGCCGTGCCATCCCAGTCGCCACGCTTCCTTGCGGCTTCAAGCCGCCAATCCTGAAGCCCGTAGAGATTGGTGAAAATACGATCCTTGTCCTGAAGCATCAATTACCCCCACCCGTCTCCGACTGGTTCGCCGATGTCAGGCTCGTCGGTCCGCCAAGCGGCTCGGAAGAAATGCGCCCATTCTGCGGACCGGGTTTCACTTCCTTGCCCGCGCGCAGATCCTTCAGCACCTTCTCAAAAGAGGCGGTGTCGAGATCTTCGTAATAGTCGTTGTTGATCTGCACCATCGGCGCGTTGACACAGGCGCCCAGACATTCAACTTCGAGCCAGGACATCTTGCCGTCCTCGCTCACCACCCCTTCCGGCCCGATCTCGCGGCGGCAGACTTCCTTCAGCTCATCCGCACCGCGCAGCCAGCACGGCGTCGTGCCGCAAAGCTGCACGAAATGCTCACCAACCGGCGAGAGACGGAACATGGTGTAGAAGGTCGCCACTTCGAGCGCGCGGATATAGTTCATGCCGAGCATTTCGGCGACATAACGGATCGCCGGTTCCGGCAGCCAGCCGCCATGCTGCTCCTGTGCGCGCCAGAAAAGCGGGATGATCGCGGAAGCCTGTTTACCTTCCGGATATTTCGCAATCTGCTTCTTCGCCCATTCGAGATTTTCCGCCGTGAAGGCGAAGCTCTCGGGCTGATTGGGATCGAGACGCCTGACACTCACCGGTCCACCTCTCCGAACACGATATCGATGGAACCGAGGATGGCCGCCACGTCGGCGAGCATGTGCCCCTTGCAGAGATGATCCATCGCCTGCAGATGGGCATAGCCCGGCGCGCGGATCTTGCACTTGTAGGGCTTGTTGCTGCCATCCGACACGAGGTAAACGCCGAACTCGCCCTTGGGCGCTTCAACGGCGGCATAAACCTCGCCCGCAGGCACGTGATAACCCTCGGTGTAAAGTTTGAAGTGATGGATGAGCGCTTCCATGGAACGCTTCATCTCGGCGCGGGACGGCGGCACGACCTTGCCGTCCTCCGAACGCACGGGCCCGTCCGGCATTTTCTCGATGCACTGCTTCATGATGCGCAGCGACTGGCGCATCTCTTCCATGCGAATGAGGTAACGGTCGTAGCAGTCACCATTCTTGCCGACAGGAATGTCGAAATCGAGTTCGGAATAGACTTCATAAGGCTGCGAGCGGCGCAGATCCCAGGCCATGCCCGAGCCGCGCACCATCACGCCGGTGAAGCCCCAGTCGAGTGCTTCCTGCTGGCTGACAACGCCGATATCGACATTGCGCTGCTTGAAGATGCGGTTATCCGTCAGCAGCCCTTCCAGATCATCCAGCACCTGCGCGCAGGGATCGCAGAAATTATAGATGTCTTCGAGGAGCTGCGGCGGCAGATCGCGATTCACGCCGCCAACGCGGAAATAGTTGGCATGCATGCGCGCGCCCGATGCGCGCTCATAGAAGATCATGAGCTTTTCGCGCTCTTCGAAGCCCCAGAGCGGCGGGGTCAGCGCGCCAACGTCCAGCGCCTGCGTCGTGACGTTCAGCATATGCGCGAGGATGCGGCCGATCTCGGAATAGAGAACGCGGATATATTGCCCACGGCGCGGCACTTCGAGGCCGAGCAGCTTTTCGGCTGCGAGCACAAAGGCGTGCTCCTGATTCATCGGCGCCACATAGTCGAGACGATCAAAATAGGGCGTCGCCTGAAGATAGGTCTTGTGCTCGATCAGCTTTTCGGTGCCGCGATGAAGCAGGCCGATATGCGGATCGACACGCTCAACAACTTCGCCATTCAGTTCAAGCACGAGACGCAGCACGCCATGCGCCGCCGGATGCTGCGGACCGAAGTTCAGATGGTAGTTGCGGAGTTCCTGTTCGGCCATTGCCTCAACCCTCCGCCTTTTCGTCGCCGGGAAGCAGATATTCGACGCCTTCCCAGGGGCTCATGAAATCAAAGTTACGGAATTCCGGCACCAGCTTCACCGGCTCATAGACAACGCGCTTTTCGCTGTCGTCGTAGCGCACCTCGACATAACCGGTGAGCGGGAAATCCTTGCGCAGCGGATAACCATTGAAACCGTAGTCGGTGAGGATGCGGCGAAGATCAGGATGGCCGGAGAACAGCACGCCATACATGTCGAAGACTTCACGCTCATACCAGTTAGCGCCGGGGAAAACCGGGACCGCGCTCGGCACCTGCGTTTCCTCATCCGTCTGCACTCGCACACGGATACGCGCGTTCTGATACATGGAGAGCATGTGATAGACGACATCGAAACGAAGCGCGCGGCCGGGATAGTCCACCGCCGTAATGTCGATCAGCGTGGAGAAGCGGCAGGCCGGATCGTCGCGCAGGAACTTCAGAACGCGCACAATCGCCTGCGCCTGTGCGGTGACGGAGAGCTCACCATAGGCGACCTCAAAGCCCAGCACTGAATCTTCAAGCGCTGCCGAAACGTGCTCGCCAAGTTCTCTCAGACTTTCGTCCATCGGTACGGTCTCGAAACTCGTCTTGGGCCGCATTCCTGAATGGTGCGGCGGGGGGCCTTTTCATGAACTCAGCGGTCGAGCGTACCCGTCCGGCGAATCTTCTTTTGCAGCGCGAGGATGCCATAGAGCAATGCCTCGGCTGTGGGGGGGCATCCCGGGATATAGACATCGACCGGAACGATCCGGTCGCAGCCACGTACCACGGAATAGGAATAGTGGTAATAGCCACCGCCATTGGCGCAGGAGCCCATGGAGATGACATAGCGCGGCTCAGGCATCTGGTCATAGACCTTGCGGAGCGCGGGCGCCATCTTGTTGGTCAGCGTGCCGGCGACGATCATCACGTCGGACTGGCGGGGGCTCGCGCGGGGCGCAACGCCGAAACGCTCGGCATCATAGCGCGGCATGGAAGTCTGCATCATTTCGACCGCGCAGCAGGCAAGGCCGAACGTCATCCACATGAGCGAGCCGGTGCGCGACCAGGTGATAAGGTCTTCCACCGTCGTCAGCACAAAGCCCTTGTCGGCAAGCTCGTCGGAAGCCTGACGGAAAAACGAATCTTCCTGCCACGCGGGAATCGACGTCTCGCTGCTGACGACGCCCGGCGTGTTGGAAATTACCTTGTCTGGATTTGTTACTCCCATTCCAGAGCACCCTTCCGCCACTCATAGGTGAAGCCGATCGTGAGCACACCGAGGAACACGACCATCGACCAGAAACCGAACATTCCGACATCACCAAGCGCGACGGCCCAAGGGAACAGGAAGGCGACTTCAAGATCGAAAATAATGAACAGAATCGCGACGAGATAATACTTCACGTCGAACTTCATGCGCGCATCGTCGAAGGCTTCAAAACCGCACTCATAGGCGGTGAGCTTTTCGGGATCGGGCTTGCTCGGCGCGACGATGAAGGGCGCAACCAAAAGCGCGAGACCCACAATGAGAGACAAGCCCATGAAAATCAGGATGGGCAGGTACTCAAGCAGCAGGTCTTCCATCGAATCGTCCTCACAAGGTCCCGGTGCAAGACGCGCCGGAAAAGGGCTGCCACAACCTTCGCGCCGTTGCGCAGACCGGATGAAGGATCATCCGCAAATCGGCCTCCCAATTCGGCGCGCAGTATAGACCTCGTATCTGCAAAATCAAACGCTCGCCGCCATTTGTTCGCAGGCGAAAAGCTATTGATTTATTTGCTGTTGCGAGACGTTCCGAATAAGGCGCTCTACCCTAAATCCGGTGCGCGCAGCGCGCGGGTCATGGCCTTTGATCTCGGGATAAAGTGGCGGGAGTGACGGGACTCGAACCCGCGGCCTCCGGCGTGACAGGCCGGCGCTCTAACCAACTGAGCTACACCCCCTTACCGACGGCCGCACCGTCTGAAGGTGGGCGGTTCGTAAGCCAAGGTATGCGCTCTGTCAAGCAGTTAGCGGGTACCTCAACCCAGGGAATATGTTTGCGCCTTGCGGCGCGCGCCTGGTGGGCGGTGACAGGCTCGAACTGCCGACCCTCTCGGTGTAAACGAGATGCTCTACCAACTGAGCTAACCGCCCTGCCAAGTGCGCGTCACTCCTAGCGGAGGAAGCA
>NZ_JBATWS010000040.1:0-2571 GCF_049672805.1 Parvibaculum sp. | reverse complement strand
CGCTCGGTGCTGCCATCATGGGGCAGGGCGTTGCCGCCACTGCAACAGCAGCCCCTGCAGTGAGTGCGACGACTGCGGCAGCCGCAGGCGCAGGCATTCCGGATGGTCAGAAGAGCTGCGAGCAGCTTGCCGCCGAAATCGCGCAGCAGCAGGAAGTCATCAATCAGGCAAATAACACGGCCACCAATGCGCAGGTTCTGAATGCAGGTGTCGGCATTGCCCAGTCGCTCGGCATTCACTTTGGCGGCATTGGCCTTGGCGGCATTCAGGCCGCAGGCGCGGCCGGCAATGCTGCCGCCCAGCAGGGACAGGCGGCAAAGGAACAGGCCCAGCAGGCGGAAATTCGCATCCAGATCCTGAACGGTATCTATCAGGGCAAGTGCGCTTCCTGAAACGGTTAAGGTGGCCCAGCGCGAGGCCGGGTCGCGCTTGCCGCCGAGAACTCGTCGTCGGCCGTCTCAGGCGTCGACCCGGACGCACACCCCTAGATAGCCGGCGGAGAGCGGGGGAGTTGAAAGACTCCCCCGTGCCTTTTGTGCGGCCCTGTTCCTTCAAGACCGCGTCCAGCGTGCTAGGCTCCCGCGCCGGAAAATCGGCCAACAAGAAAGAATCAGGGAGCGGTGGCAATGAAGCCGATGAATGCGGAAACGGTGGTGCTGGAAAAGGCGCGCCCGGTCGAGGAAGAGCTGGCGGCGCGGCTCATCTATGACACCGGCTATTATGTTTTCGATTGTCTCTACAATCGGGACTTCGACACCTTCCTGAACATCACCTCCCATCTCTGGCAGCAATCATCAGGTGCCTTTTCGCATCGTCATGCGATGGCGGCGATGTGGGAGGGAAATCTCGCCGGGATCGCGCTCGGATTTCCACAGCCTCTTTACGCGCAGGAATTCGGCACCGGCATGGCAACCATGGCGGAGATGGGAACGCCGGAGCTGCTCGCCCATCTGCCGACAGTTGCGGGCTACATCCCGTGGCTCTTTCCCGAAGTGCCGGAAGATGCGTGGTATCTGCATTTCCTTTCCGCCCATCCGCAGGGGCGCGGGCAGGGGATCGGCGAGAAACTGCTCAGGGATTGCGAGCGCCGCGCGCGCGAAGCGGGCTGTACGGCCATCCATCTCGATGTCGCGTCAACCAACCCGGCTGTGCGCTTCTATGAACGGTTGGGCTTCGAGCGCCTTGCCGAGACGGATGTGCCGAAGATTGCCGCCTCGCATGGTGTGCCCTCGCATATCCGCATGGTGAAGCCGCTCTAGTCTGCTGCCGCGTCCTCATCTGACATCCGGGGTCTTTCCAGAAGCCCGATCAGGCGCCGAAGGCTCGCCCCCAGGCGCTCCGCTTCCTCGCCCGGAAAGGCCTCATCCAGCAGCGCATTGACGGGTGCGAAGGCCGTGCCCATGGCGGCGAGCGCCTGCCGTCCGGCTGTGGTCGGTTCGAGAATCCAGGCGCGCTTGTCGGTTTCGGAGCGGGTGCGGGTGATATAGCCCGCCTTGATGAGCCGTTCTGCCATGGCCCCGACCGCGCTTTCCCGCTGCCCGAGGCGGGAGGCAATCTGGCGCTGCGAGACCTGTTCTTCACCGCAAATGATAGCCATCACCGCCGCCTGTGCGGTTGTGAGGCCGCCCGCATCGAGCATCGCGGCATCGGCGACCAGTTTCAGTCGGTGGGCGGCTGTCTGGAGGAGGAAGAAGAGGCGCTGGTCTTTTGCGGACATGAAAAACCTGGGGGTCGGGTTGACGGAAGGCATTACGCTCTCAATATACTACACTAGTGTAGTAATTTAAAGGAGAGACCTATGAGCGCGATTGATGTCTGGGCGCAGATCACCACGGAGCGCATGGCGGCAGCCCCCTGGCTTGCGACCCTTCTTCGCTGGACCGGCCAGACGGACAAGCCGCTTGTGCCGAGCGTGGCGGCGACCCTCGCCGCGATGGATGCTGCCAATATCGACATTTCACTGATTGCGGCGTGGTACGGGCCGCAGGGCGCGCTTATCAGCAATGAGGAAGTCGCCGCGCAGATTGACGAAGCGCCTGATCGCCTGCGCGGGCTTGCAAGCGCGGATATCCGTCATCCTGCGGAAGCGGTGAGGGAAATAAGGCGGTGGGTGGATGGAAAGCGGTTTGTCGGCGTCCGCATCGTTCCGTGGTTGTGGGACCTGCCTGCGAATGATCGGCGCTACTACCCGATCTATGCGACCTGTGTGGAGCTTGGTGTGCCGCTCTGCACCCAGATCGGTCATACGGGTCCGCTGATGCGCTCGGAGACGGGCCGTCTCATTCCCTATCTCGAAGATGTGATGCTGGATTTCCCGGAACTGACGGTCGTGGGCGGGCATGTCGGCTTTCCGTGGATCGACGAACTCACCACCATGACGATCAAGTTCAGCAATTTCTTCGTCGATACATCCGCCTATGCGGTGCATCGCCTGCCACCCGCCTTTGTCGATTACATGAAGGGGGTCGGGGCAGGTCGCGTCATGTTCGGTACGAACTGGCCGATGCTTTCACCAAAGAAATGCCTCGCGGGCCTCGCCGAGCTGGGGCTCGATGAGGCGCAGGCTGATGC
>NZ_JBATWS010000039.1:0-2018 GCF_049672805.1 Parvibaculum sp. | reverse complement strand
GCCCGGTGGCGCTTGCCGGAAGGAATTCGTGTTGGCATGAAACTTCGCATGGAGCGCGTTGCCCGGTCCAGCCCCAAACACCCTCTTGTTCCGCCAAAACCCGGCGGAAAACGGGGGCCAGGGGCCTCATCCCCCGAAAACGCCAGCCCTGCCGCAATTCGGACGAGAATCCGGGTAAGAAAAGCAGCAAAGAGACCCGTTCAGGAGATTCGCCCAGATGTTCATCGACGGCCGCCAGCTACCCGAAGGAACACTCATCGAGACTGACCTTGCGATCATCGGCGCCGGCGCGGCAGGCATTTCCATTGCGCGCGAACTTGCCGGAACGGGCATTTCCGTCGCCCTGCTCGAAAGCGGCGGCCTCGAGTTCGATGCGGAAACGCAAGACCTCTATGAAGGCGAGCTGGCCGGGGTCAACTACCCGCTGACAAGCTCCAGACTGCGCTATTTCGGCGGCACGACGAACCATTGGGGCGGCTGGTGCCGGCCTTTCGAGCCGCTCGACTTCGAAAAGCGCGACTGGGTGCCCTATTCCGGCTGGCCGATCACGCGGGCCGATCTCGACCCCTATTACACCCGCGCGCTTGATGTCTGCCAGATCCGCTCAAGCGGCTTCGACGACCCCTCGGAATGGGCGGAGGGCGGCGCGCCCATGCCGCTTGCGGGCGATGAGGTGGAGACACGCTTCTTCCTCTACAGCCCGCCCACGCGCTTCGGGAAGAAATACCGGCCCGACATCGAAAACGCGCCGAACATCACCTGCTATCTGAACAGTAATGTCCTCGAAATCGTGCCGACGGAAAACGGTGCGGAAGTGGACCATCTGCGCATGGGCACGCTGTCCGGCGTCCGCTTCACAGTGCGCCCGCGCGTCTGCGTGCTTGCCTGTGGCGGCATCGAGAATGCACGCGTGCTGCTTCTTTCAAACAGCGTGGAAAGCGCAGGCCTCGGCAACCGGAATGATGTGGTAGGCCGCTTCTTCATGGAGCATCCGCATGTGCCCTCGCCCGCAACCTTTCTGGTCTCCGACCTGAACCTCGTCGCAAACTGGTATCGCAACTACACCCGCGTCAATCGTGATACGGGCAATGTTGTCATGCGCGGCTGCCTGATGATGAGCGAGGCCTATCTGCGCCGCACGAAGCGCATGGGCACCGTGCTGACCTTCGCGCCGAGCAGGCCCATCCTGTCGGAAAGCGTTGCCTCCGCCGAGGAAGCAGCCCCGAATGATCCGGGTGCGCTGCTTCACCCCAAAATTCTGCAACTTGCGCGCAGCACCACTTCCACACCTGCCGAGGGTGATGAAGTGGGCTGGCGCTTTGGCGTTGGCTGCGCGAGCGAGCAGGAACCAAACCCGGCAAGCCGCATCACGCTGTCAGACAAGAAAGACGCGCTCGGCCTTCCGCGCACCAGGCTCGACTGGCGCCTGAAGAAGTCCGACCGCGACAATCTCCGCGCCAATCTTGAAGCCGTTGCTCGCGCCTTTGGCGGCTGGGGCGAAGGCCGCGTGCAGGTGCTCTTCCCCGAACGCGACGAGTGGACGGAAGCGGAAGGCTGGGGCAACCATCATCTCGGCTCGACCCGCATGGCCGAAGACCCGCGCCACGGCGTTGTCGATGCGAATTGCCGCGTGCATGGCATGTCCAATCTCTTCATCGCCGGGTCGTCGCTCTTCCCGACAGGCGCGACCGTCAATCCGACACTGACGGTTGTCGCCCTTGCGCTCCGCCTTGCCGATCACCTGAAAAATGGCTTTGCGGCAGGCACGCCCTCTTCTTCTTTCTGATTTCTTTAGTCACGAAAGTACGCCTCATGGAACATGATCACCAAAGCCCGGACCATCCGCATGATGCCTCTCAGGAGCATGCGCACGGGCCTGCCGTTTCCCGCCGTACATTGCTCATCCTTGGCGGCACCGCTCTTGCCGCAGCGGCCATTCCCGGCGCGCTCTTTCGCCACGAGCCCGCAGGCTCCGGCCTTGTGGCGGCTGACTTCGTTGCGCTTCTTCAGGACAAGGA
>NZ_JBATWS010000038.1:0-7944 GCF_049672805.1 Parvibaculum sp. | reverse complement strand
CCTTGGCACCTTCGGCAAGCGCGGCGATGACGCGGCCGCCCCGCCGCGCGAAACGCGCCGCGCAAAGCGCCTGCGCGCGCGCGAGGAAGCAGAAGCAGAGGAGCGCGTCGAACCGGATTGGGATGATCGCCCTGCCCCGCAGGTCAATCGCGGCATCACGAAACCGATCAAACCCTCAAAGCGCGCCGTTCGCGAAGCGCAGCCGAAGCTGCCGCTCGAGCCGGTAAGCGACTACCAGCTTCCCCCGCTCAGCCTTCTCGCGCGCCCCAAGGGGCCGAGTGTTGCCGCACAACTCACCGACGAAGCGCTGCAACAGAATGCGCGCCTGCTCGAATCCGTGCTGGATGATTTCGGCATTCGCGGCGAGATCATCTCGGTGCGCCCCGGCCCTGTCGTCACGCTTTACGAACTGGAGCCTGCACCCGGCATCAAATCGTCACGCATCATCTCGCTTGCCGACGACATTGCGCGTTCCATGAGCGCCGTTTCCGCGCGTGTTGCCGTTGTGCCGGGCCGCAATGCCATCGGCATCGAACTGCCCAATGCAAAGCGCGACATGGTCTATCTACGCGAGCTCCTCGAGACGCAGGATTACGAGAACGCAAGCTCCCGCCTCACCCTCGCGCTTGGCAAGAATATCGGCGGCGAGCCCGTGCTTTCCGATCTCGCCCGTATGCCGCATCTGCTGATTGCGGGCACCACCGGCTCCGGCAAGTCGGTCGGCATCAACACCATGATCCTGTCGCTGCTTTACCGGCTCTCGCCGGATCAGTGCAAACTCATCATGATCGATCCGAAGATGCTGGAACTCTCCGTCTATGACGGCATCCCGCATCTCCTCGCTCCTGTCGTCACCGAACCCAAAAAGGCGGTCGTCGCCCTGAAATGGGTGGTGAAGGAGATGGAGGACCGCTATCGCAAGATGTCGAAAGTCGGTGTACGGAATATCGACGGCTACAACGCCCGCGTGACGGAAGCAAATGAACGCGGCGAAGTGCTGGTCCGCACCGTCCAGACCGGCTTCGACAAGGAAACGGGACAGGCGATCTATGAAGAGGAGGAGATGGATCTCTCCCCCATGCCCTTCATCGTCGTCATCGTGGACGAGATGGCCGATCTGATGATGGTGGCGGGCAAGGAGATCGAGGCCGCCGTGCAGCGCCTCGCCCAGATGGCGCGCGCGGCAGGCATCCACATCATCACCGCCACACAGCGCCCCAGCGTGGACGTCATCACCGGCACCATCAAGGCGAACTTCCCGACCCGTATTTCCTTTCAGGTCACCTCGAAGATCGACAGCCGCACCATTCTCGGCGAGCAGGGCGCAGAGCAGCTTCTCGGCCAGGGCGACATGCTCTACATGGCAGGCGGTGGCCGCATCCGCCGCGTGCATGGCCCCTTCGTTTCCGACGAGGAAGTCGAGAAGGTCGTGACCTTCCTGAAAAAGCAGGGCGTGCCCGAATATCTCGAAGCCATTACCGCCGAGGAAGAACAGGGCGAAGACCCCTTCGCACTGGATGGCGGCGGTTCGGGCGACGATCTTTATGACAAGGCCGTCGCCATTGTCGCCCGCGACAAGCGCGCCTCGACAAGCTACATCCAGCGCCGCCTGCAAATCGGCTATAACCGCGCCGCCCGCCTCATCGAATTGATGGAGGAGCAAGGCGTTGTCAGCCCGCCCAACCATCAGGGAAAGCGTGAGGTTCTTGTTGGAGATCACTGATAAAAGGGGTTTTTCCGATTAGTTACCCCCTTACCGTCGCCGCCAAAACGCCCTTCCGATCTCCTTATTTTGCCACAAAGGATGCCCATGCTTTCCCTCATGAAAGACCTTGAGCACATCCACCGTCAAAGACAGCGCATGCTGGTTGCCGTTGCACTGATCGGGCTTGGCCTGCTCTTTGTGACGATGCTGACGGCTGGAAGCCGCCCGGCAAGTGCGGAAGAAATTCTGGAGATCACTCCCGCCATTGAAACCGGCGATACCGCCCCTCAGGCGCTGACGGATGAGGAGGCGATTGCGCAGGCAAATGCCTATCTCGCCTCGCTCGAAAACATGCAGGGTGATTTCCTTCAGGTCGGGCCTGATGGCTCCGTCACCGAGGGTAAGTTCTATCTTCGCCGCCCGGGACGGATGCGCTTTGAATATAACGCGCCGGAAAACCTGCTCGTTGTCGCAGACGGCACATGGGTCGCCGTGAAGGACAGCGCCGCGCCCGCGCAGCGCTACCCCATCGCCTCCACGCCGCTCAGCCTCTTTCTCGCGCGCGACATCAACCTGTCGGAAAATGCCCGTGTGCTCGGTGTTGCAAGCCAGCCCGGCGCGCTGCTTATCACCATTGCGGACCGCTCAGGCGAGGCACCCGGCCAGATCACGCTGATTTTCGACCAGCCGCGCATGCAGCTTCGCCAATGGGTCGTAACGGATGCGCAAGGGCTTCAGACCACCGTTGCCCTGCGCAATGTCGAAACCGGTATCCGGGCCGACAACTCGCTTTTCGTGCTGCGAGACGCCCAGCGCCCGGAAATCGGCGGTCCGCGATAAGCCATCTGCCCGCGCCGCTGGCATAGCTCTCCCGCCTCCTCTATCCTCACAGGTAATCTCTTCGCCCGTCCCCGCCGCCTTGACCGGTGGCGAAGGACGCAGATACTTGTGACTCTGAATGACCCGAAAATCGCCCCCCCGAAAGTCACCTCGACGGCCCCTTATCGGCATCCCTTGCGATGTGAAAATGCTTGGCCCCCACCCGTTTCATGCGGTGGGAGAGAAATATATCGCCGCCGTGGACGGCGCAGCCGATTGCCAGCCGATCCTGCTTCCGGTGCCCCGTGAACCCTTTTCGGGCGTCGATGACTATCTCGAAGAAATCTTCGCGCTTTGCGACGGCATTTTCCTCACAGGCTCGCACTCGAATGTCCACCCCGACAATTATGGCGGCACCCCGCCCCGCGAAGGTGTGCTGAGCGACCGCCAGCGCGATGCGCTGACGCTCGACCTCATCCGCGCCTCGGTGGAGCGCGCCGTACCCCTCTTTGCCGTCTGCCGCGGCTTTCAGGAAATGAATGTCGCCTTTGGCGGCACGCTGCATCAGCACATCCATGAAGAGCCTTCCGATCCGGGCTATGCGCCGCGCATGGATCACCGCGAGAACAAGGAAGACCCGCTCGCCATTCAGTATGGCCCCGCCCATGAGGTGATGTTCACCGAAGGCAGCTTTTTCGAAAAACTGCTCGGCACACGGAAGATCGTGGTAAACTCACTCCACGGTCAGGGGATTGCCCGCAAGGCAGATCGCCTCATCGCGGAAGGACGCGCGATTGACGGCACGATAGAAGCCGTCACCGTTGAAGGCGCGAAATCATTTGCGCTTGGGGTGCAGTGGCATCCCGAATGGGAATATTGGAACAACCCGGACTCGCAAAAACTGTTCCGGGCCTTTGGAGACGCGGTGCGCCAGGCGGTCGCCGTGAACGCATGAAAAAGGAAAGTGTGGTGTCCCATGCAGGTGGGAAGCGATAAGGAAGATACGGTCACGAATGTCGAAGACCTCGTGAAGTGGCTGAAAGACCGCCGCATCACCGAAGTCGAATGCATGGTGTCGGATATGGCCGGCATCGCGCGGGGCAAGATCATCCCGACCCGCAAGTTCATTTCCGGCCTCTACGACCGTTCGCTGAAACTCCCTGAATCGATCTTCGGACAGACCGTGACAGGCGACTATGTTGACAGCGATTTCCTTGGCGACATCGAACCCGACATCATCCTTGATCCAGACCCTGCCACCGTGCGCGTTGTGCCCTGGTATGACGAGCCAACCGCACAAATCATCTGCGACGCGAATTACCGCGATGGCCGCCCCGTGCCGATTGCACCGCGCAACGTACTGCGCCGTGTGCTGGCACTCTTCGAGGAGAAGGGCTGGCAGCCTGTCGTCGCGCCGGAAATCGAGTTCTATCTCGCCGCAAAGAATATCGACCCCGACTATCCGCTGGAACCGCCTGTGGGCGCCAATGGCCGCCAGGAAACGGCACGCCAGTCCTATGGCATTGATGCGGTCAACGAGTTCGATCCGATCTTCGAGGACATGTATGATTTCTGCGAAGCGCAGAACCTCGACATCGACACGCTGATTCATGAATCAGGCGCGGCACAGGTCGAGATCAATTTCGATCATGGCGATCCGCTCGAAATCGCCGATCAGGCTTTCCTCTTCAAGCGCACCATGCGGCAGGCGGCACTGCGCCACGGCATCTATGCGACCTTCATGGCAAAGCCCTATCAGGGCGAGCCGGGCAGCGCGATGCATATTCACCAGTCAATCGTCAGTGCACAGACGGGTGACAATCTCTTTGCGACGAAGCAGGGCAAGGACACGAAACTGTTTCTCAGCTACATTGCGGGCCTTCAGAAATATCTGCCCGACGCGATGGCGCTGCTCGCGCCCAACGTCAATTCCTATCGCCGTATCGTGCGCGACCACGCCGCCCCCATTAACACGCATTGGGGCCATGAGAACCGCACCGTGGGCCTTCGCATACCCGAAGCAAAGCGTCAGGGTCGCCGCGTCGAAAACCGCGTGCCAGGTGCCGATGCGAACCCTTATCTCGCCATCGCGACCTCGCTCGCCTGCGGCTATATCGGCATGGTGAACGACCTCAAACCCACCAAGGAAATGACGGGCAATGCTTATGACAGCAAGCGCTATGCGCTGCCCCGCCACCTCCTTGAAGCGCTCGACAACCTGCGCACCGCGACGGAACTCAAGGCCATTCTCGGCGCGGATTTCGTGACGCTCTACATGGACGTGAAACTCACCGAACACGCCGCCTATCAACAGGTGATCTCGGCATGGGAACGCGAGCATCTGCTGCTGAACGTGTGATCCATGCGTGCCCTGCTGTGGACTGGTACTGTCTTCAATCTGGTACTTTTCCTGCCAGCGCTCTATTTCGTCGCTCTGTCTCTCCCTGCATTGGGTATGACGGATAGCCCGCCATACCTGACGTTGCTTTTCTTTTCGGCACTACCTGCGCTGTGCATGGTCTCACCAGGATTGGCGTGGAGGCAATTCGATCGATTTCGAAACGAGGCCGCCATCCTGTTGATACTTGTCCCCATAACGCTGGCGGGGGTTCTGGCCTATTTTCTCTTTCTCGGTTAGTGTGACCCCATGCTCAGTGACACCTTTCCACCTGCCGCACGGATGCGCCTCGCCAAGCGCGAACTGCTGATCCTCTGCGCGCGCATCGGCTACAATCCGTAAATCCGCTCCCCGCGCGCGTGAGCCCGCGCGCCTTTCCGCATATTTTTCATTCGGAACTTCGGAGCAGATTTTCCATGTCTCAGACCGCCATGATTTCAAACCAGACCAAACGCTGGCAGGAGATGGACGCCGCCCATCACCTCCACCCCTTCACCACGCATAAAGAACTCGCCGCCACGGGCGCGCGCGTCATCACCCGTGCGGAAGGCGTCTATCTCTATGACTCGGAAGGCAAGCGCATCATCGACGGCATGGCAGGCCTCTGGTGCGTGCAGGTCGGTTATGGCCGCGAGGAACTGGCGCAGGCGGGCTACAAGGCGCTGAAGGAGCTTTCCTACTACAACAGCTTCTTCCAGACGACGAACCCCTATGCGGCGGAACTCTCGCAAAAGCTCGCGGAAGTCTGTCCGAAAGGCATCGACCGCTTCTTCTTCGCCAATTCCGGCTCGGAAGGAAATGACAGCGCGGTCAAGACGATCCGCTATTTCTGGAACCTTCAGGGCAAGCCGAACAAGAAACTCTTCATCGCGCGCAAGAAGGCCTATCACGGCGTGACTATGGCCTCTGCGTCCCTCTCAGGCCTCACCCATATGCACCCGCAGGCGGACCTGCCGCTGCCGGGCTTCCATCATGTCGATTGCCCGGACTGGTATGCCGATGGCGGCGACATGACGCCGGAAGAATATGGCCAGAAAGCCGCCGCAAGCCTTGAGGCGAAGATCCGCGAACTCGGGGCTGAAAACGTGGCGGCCTTTGTCGCCGAGCCGGTGCAGGGTGCGGGCGGCCTCATCATTCCGCCCAAGGGCTACTGGCAGGAAATCCAGCGCATTTGCCGCGAATATGACGTGCTGCTCCATGTGGACGAAGTGATCTGTGGTTTCGGCCGCACAGGCCAGTGGTTCGGTTCCGACACATTCGGCATCGAGCCTGACATGATCAACATGGCAAAGGGCCTGTCCTCCGGCTATCAGCCCATCGCCGCGCTCGGCTTGGGCAAGCGTGTGGGTGATGTGATTTTCAATTCCGACGAGGAATGGTCTCACGGCTTCACCTATTCGGGCCATCCGGTTGCCTCCGCCGTGGCGCTCGCCAATCTGGAGCTGATGCAGAAGGAAAAGCTTGTCGAAAAGGCAGGCGGCGAGACGGGCGCCTATTTCCAGAAGAAGCTCGCCGAACTCGGCGATCACCCGCTTGTCGGCGAAACGCGGGGCGTCGGCCTTCTGGGCGCCATCGAACTCGTGAAGGACCGCAAGACGCGGGAGAAATTCCCCAATGTCGGCACCACGGGCACCCATTGCCGGAATCACTGCTTTGCCAATGGCCTCGTCATGCGCGCCATCGGCGACACAATGGTGCTGAGCCCGCCCCTCACCATCACAAAGGACGAGATCGACGAGCTGTTCGGCCTCGCGCGGCGCTGCATTGACCTGACCGCGAAGGATCTGGGCGTCATCTGAGCCTCTGCGTCGGTTTGACGCGGGGAGCCACGCAAAAGCGCGACGGCTAATTTCTTGAAAACAATAGACTTTCCGCCCGACCTCGCGCCGGGCGGATTGCTTTCATCTTTATGAAGGCGGGATATTGAAGCCGCGCGCGGCGAAACCTATCTACTCAATCATGAGGGCCGAGCATTAAGCCGCCCGGGTGACCTGCCCCCCGCTCACCCGATGCGGTGCTTGTAGCCCCCTTTGGCACCGGTCTTCCCCTCCCGGTGCCCTAGCGCTGATTGCGCGGTTGCGCCTCGCCTCCCCCCGGGCGGGGCGCAACTTTTTTGAGGTCCCTTTGGACCTTGCCGCCCGAAGCGACTAATCTCCCGTTTCCTTTCACGGTTTCCGAATCCATGTCCCGATTTTTCGACGATTCCGGCAGCAATGCCCCCATCGCCATATCCGACGCCGAGCTTGATGCGCTTGAGGCGGAAATCCCGATTCTGGCGGGCATCCGCCGTTTCGGCGAGGAAGCGGTGAACATGCCGTGGTTCTCGCGGCTGGGCCGCCCGCTCGATGCGGAGACCCGCGCTCTCGCCCGCTCCTGGCTTGATGGTCTGGGCTTCCCCGATGCAGAACCCGCGCGGCTGCGCGACTGGTCGGAAGCCGCCGACGCCGCCATGACGCTCGACATCGACCCCGCCCATTGGGAAGCCGAAGAAAGCCTGCGCGCCGGCCTCACCAGCGAGGCGCTCGAAATACTGAGCGAAGACGCACTCACCATCGCCATGACGCATGTCTCGGCCCTGCTGGGAGAACGCGTGCGGAGCGCGCTGGCGGAGGCAGCCGATTTCTGGGAAGTGGATGACGAGGAATTGCTGAACGCTGCTGCGGGTGCTGCCCTTCACGCCGCGCATGGCGCCGCGCTCTCCCTCAGTGCGGATGCCCCTTCCGATCACCCCTTCCGCCGCAAATTCGCGCTCTTTGCGCGGGGCCGCTGGCCCATCGGCATAGCGGGTCTCACCCTCAATCTTTTCTGACCGGCCCTGTGCCGCGCGCCTGCAACAACGGACGATGATGTGACTCTCAAGATTGCGACCTGGAATATCAATTCTGTTCGCCTACGGATTAATCTCGTTGAACGCCTGATCGCGGAAGAACAGCCTGATGTGCTTTGCCTTCAGGAAATCAAATGCGTGAACGATGCCTTCCCCATGAAGGCAGTCAGGCAGGCGGGCTATGAGCATGTCGCC
>NZ_JBATWS010000037.1:0-2072 GCF_049672805.1 Parvibaculum sp. | reverse complement strand
CGGTTGGCGAAATCGTTCCATGCCGCGCCGAGCTTCAGGCGCTTCTTCTTGTCGATGGAGAAAGTGCCAAGGATGGAGAGCAACGCGAATGTGCCGAAGAAGATGATCGAAGCCTGATCGCCATTGATGAGCAGATGCCAGAGCGCCCAGATGGCCACGCCCCAGAGAAAGGGGTGCCGCGTGATGCGGAGCATGCCTTTCACCGTTTCGGGCTTCTCGGCAAGCGCTTCGGCGCCCACGGCGGTCGGGTTCGGCGTGGTGATGCCGATCACCACGAACAGCGCAGCAAGCAGAATGACGAGCGGCGAGAGGTGCAACGCCCAGAGCGGGGCCGCCCAGTAAAGATGGTTCGGCCCGAGCACCGCCTGATTGAAGCTCCAGGCGAGCCAGCCAATGCCGACAAGCGAGACGACCGAGAATGTCGCCAGCCACGCATTTTCGCCAATAGCCCCCACGATCTTGCCCCGCAGGCTGGTGCCGGCGACGAGCAGATGGACGGCAAGAAAGAAGGCAGCAGCAATCCAGAGCATCAGCATGGTTGTTTCCTCCCGAAGAATATAACAGTGTTATATACCTTTCAGAACATCCCTTTCAAGTCCGCCCTCCGCATTTCGTCAAAAATGGACAGGGGTCCATTTTTCTCGTTGACGGAAAGAAGCGTGTCGCGGAGCTTTGGGCCCCGTAAGCCTATAGAAAATGGGGGAGGGCGCGATGGGGAAACGGCCGAATTTTCTGGTGATCGTCGCAGACGATATGGGCTTTTCGGATCTCGGTTCTTTCGGGGGCGAGATATCGACGCCCCATCTCGATGCGCTGGCCCTGAACGGGCTGCGGCTGACGAATTTCCATTCAGCGCCCGCCTGCGCGCCGACCCGCGCCATGCTGCTCTCCGGCACCGATCATCACATTGCGGGGCTTGGCACCCATGTGGAGGTGCTGCACCCCACACAGCGCGGCAAGCCCGGCTATGAGGGCTATCTGAATGAGCGCGTCGCGACCCTGCCGGAGCTTTTGCGCGATGCGGGCTATCTCACCCTCATGTCAGGCAAATGGCATCTCGGCCATACGATCGAAACCTCGCCCTATGCGCGCGGCTTTGAGCGTTCCTTCGCGCTGCTGCCGGGTGCTGCAAATCATTATGCATCGTCACCCAAGGCGGGCACCGGCTTTCCTGCACAAGATACTCTCTACACGGAAGATGATCGCTTCGTCGAGCTGCCGGAAGATTTCTATTCGTCAGACGGTTTCACGACAAAGCTTCTGCAATATCTGGAGGAACGCGAGGATGACCGACCCTTCTTCGCCTATCTCGCCTTCTCCGCGCCGCATTGGCCGCTTCAGGCGCCGGATGACCTGATTGCAAAATACAGGGGCCGCTATGATGCGGGGCCGGAAGCCCTGCGTGCGGAACGGCTTGAAAGGCTGAAGGCGCTGGGGCTTTGTCCGAAAGACATCAGGCCGCATCCCATCATTGCGAAGAACAAGCCCTGGGATGAAATGAATGAGGAAGAGCGCGCCCGCTCTGCCCGCGCCATGGAAGTCTATGCGGCGATGGTGGAGCGCCTCGACTGGAATGTCGGCCGCGTGGTGGACTATCTGCGCAAGACGGGCGAGCTTGATAACACGCTTATTCTTTTCATGTCGGACAATGGTGCGGAAGGCGCACTGATCGAGGCGGTGCCGGTCTTCGGTCCCTATCTCATGGATTTCATCGAGCGCCATTACGACAACAGTCTCGAGAATATCGGGCGGCCCAATTCCTATGTCTGGTACGGGCCGCGCTGGGCGCAGGCGGCGACAGCCCCGTCGCGTCTCTACAAGACCTACACATCAGAAGGCGGTATTCGCGTCGTTGCTTTCGCGCATTGGCCAAAGCTGGTGCCGGAGCCTGCCATCGGCCATGCCTTTTCAACGGTGATGGACGTGATGCCGACGCTGCTCGATCTCGCAGGCGCGACGCATCCCGCACCGGATTACAAAGGCCGCAAGGTCGTGTCGCCCATGGGCCGCTCGCTTCTGCCCTGGAGTGAGGGCAGGGCAGAAAGCGTGCATCCGGCAGATGCCGTGACGGG
>NZ_JBATWS010000036.1:0-10091 GCF_049672805.1 Parvibaculum sp. | reverse complement strand
GGAACATGACGCCTGATTCCGGCGCGAGAATGCCCGCACCGAAGCCGAAGAAGAGCGAGTTGATGAAAGAGACGGCATTGCGATCCTTGTCCACCACAGTCAGATAGACCGTGTCGCGATTGAGTGGATCGCGCAGCGTGGACAGATTTTCGATCCGCCGGTCAGGATTGACCCGCGCGGCAAGGTCATCGGCAAGCTTGTCCGACAGAAGCCAGTCCACCGGCACATCGCCAAAGGCCGGATCGGCCACATGCTTGTCGCGCATGTCATAGGCAAGGCGCGCTGCCTCCATCTCATAATGGATGCGCAGCGCCCCGTTCGGATCAAGCCCTTCGAGCTTAAGCCTCGACAGGATGTTGAGCATCAAAAGCGCGGTAATGCCCTGCCCGTTGGGCGGTATTTCGTAAATTTCCCGCCCGCGATAGGCCGCGCGGATCGGTGTGACATAGTCGCTTTTCGTTTCCGCGAAATCTTCAAGCGTGTGGAAGCCGCCCAGCGAGCGCAGCTTCTTCACCATGTCCTCGGCAAGCGCGCCTTCGTAGAAGGCATCACGCCCCTTCTCGCCGATCAGGCGAAGCGTGCGCGCAAGCACCGGCAGGCGGAAGAGATCGCCCGCCTGCGGCGCCTTGCCATCAATCGTATATTGCTTCGGTGCATCTGCATCATGCGCGATATGGCCTTCCAGAAACTGCCATTCCTGCGCAATGCGCGGCGCAACCGCAAAGCCTTCCTCTGCAAGCCGGATCGCGGGTTCGAAGACGCGGCCAAGCTCCATCGTGCCGTGATCTTCAATAAGCCGCGCCCAGGCATCAATCGCCCCCGGCACGGTCACGGAATGCACGCTGTTAAGCGCAAGCGTGCCTTCCACGGAACGCAGCTTTTCAAGCGAGAGTGCCTTTGGCGAACGGCCAGAGCCATTTAGCCCGATAATGTCGCCGCTGCCGCCCTTCGAAAGAAGCACGAAGCAGTCGCCGCCTATCCCTGTGTTGTATGGCTCGACCACACAAAGCACCGCGCTGGCAGCAATCGCGGCATCAACCGCATTGCCGCCCGCGCGCAAAATGGAAATAGCTGCTTCCGCTGCAAGCGGTTGCGAGGTGGCGCAAATGCCGTTGACGGCATGAACAGTGGAACGTCCGGGGAAATGAAGATCACGCATGGGTTACTCGAAGGAACGGGTGGCAAGGATGAGTGACTGAAGATCAGCGATGGAGCGCTCCATTCGCACGAGGCGTTCTTCAATCGCGGCAAGTTTTGCGAGCACCGCCGCCTCCCCGCCCGCAGGCGCAACGGGAATCGGCGTCGAGACACCTGCCTTGTTGGCAACAGCAGCGGGCGTCTCTTCAAGTAGGGCTGCGAGCGCCACCACATCCTGTGGCGACAGCTCGCGCTGATCCTTCCAGATTTCTTCGACCTGAGCCCGCTCGAGATGAAGCGCGGCGGCCACATCATCGCGCGTGCGGCCTGCCGCTGTGAGTTTCGTGTCAAACCACTCCTGATCGAAGAAAAGTGCCATTGATCTTTTATCGTCCTTTGAAAACCGGCGCGCGCTTTTCGAGGAAACTGCGCACACCCTCACGATGATCTTCCGTCTGGAAGAGTTTGCCCAGTGTACCACTTACCCAGCTACCAATCTCCCGAAGATCGCCATAGGAGGTGCGGCGAAGCCCTTCTTTCATAAAGCGAAGGGCAAGCGGCGGGTTGACCGCAATGCGCTCTGCTATGGAAAGCGCCTTTGTCATCAATTCCTCATGCGGCACCACTTCCGTCACGAGACCGATGCGCGCCGCCTCTGCCGCATCAATGATATCGCCCGTGAAGAGAAGTTCTGCGGCCTTTGCAGGTCCGACAATCGCGGGCAATCGCCACAGCCCGCCCACATCGGTGATGAGCCCGCGTTTGATGAATATCTCGCCAAACTTTGCGCGGTCAGACGCGATGCGGATATCGGCAAAAAGCGTAAGCTCCATGCCCCAGCCAACCGCCGCGCCATTGACGGCAGCGATGATCGGCCTGTCACATTCAAGCGCCGCAACAGCGGCAGGCGTCGGCTCCGGGCGCACGGAAGTGAGGCGCGTCACGCTTTCGGCATGTTGCTCGCCCGTCATCATCTCCTTCACATCCTCGCCGGAACAGAAGGCAGGGTCCGCACCCGTCACGATCGCGCAGCGCACATCAGGATCAGCGGAGACGGCGCGGAACGCCGCCTCCACTTCATCATAGGCCCGCCGGTTCAGCGCATTGCGCCGATCCGGCCGGTTGATCGTGATAATGGCGATGTGATCCTTCACCTCATAGCGCAAGCAGGTGAAATCCGCAGGCGCAATCTTCGGTGCCTGTGCCATATGTTTTTCCTCCCCTTTTTTGTGGCTTATTTTTTAAAGTCGCCCAGCGCATCCCCGCCTGCATCGCCAAGCTTGGAGCCGCCATCGCAATCGACAATCGTGCCGGTAATGTATTTGGCATTGTCGGTGGAGAGGAAAAGGGCCGTATCGGCAATATCGGTCTTGGTGCCGTAATCACGCATCGCAATCCGCGACTTGATCGCCCTTTCCATTTCCGGCGTAGGCGCAAGCCGCGCCATGCCTTCCGTGTCGGCGATGGGGCCGGGCGAAATCGCATTGACACGCACACCTGCCGGACCCCACTCCATCGCAAGGCACTTGGTCAGCATGTTGATACCCGCCTTCGCCGCACAGACATGCGCCTGGAAGAGCGATGGATTGACCGCCTGCGGCGCCGTGATGGAAATGAGCGAGGCGCCCGGCCGGTTCAGATACTGGAAGGAGGCGCGCAGCACATTGAACGTCCCGATGAGGTCGATATCCACCACCGTCTTGAAGCCGTTGGACGACATGCCGAGCGCTGGCGCCACGAAATTGCCTGCCGCCCCCGAGATCACAATGTCGATATTGCCGAATGTCGCCTGCGCCTGCTGAAACGCCTTGTCCACGGAAGCGAAGTCACGCACATCGGCCGCCATGCCGATCGCCTCGAAGCCTTCATCCGTGATCGTCTTTGCGGCGGCGGTGATTTTATCATGGCTCCGGCTGATCAGGGCGATCTTCGCGCCTGCCCGCGCGAAATGCTGCGCAATGCCGAGATTGATCCCGCTCGACGCACCCGCCACGAAAGCCACCTTGCCGGCGAGCACATTGTCTTTGAAAGCATCCGTCATCTGTGTTTCCTCTCAAGAAGATGTGTATTTTCCAGCATCAAGCCTGCATTCGCGCGGCCTCGCAACCTCCGGGGCGGCAATTGTGGGCAGGGCGGCAAAACTCTAGACTGCAGCCCGGCGACCTTCCGCAGCGGAACGCCCGCTGAATTTGAGTGGTATTCGAGACATCATGATGACCTATGTCAAAGCGGCCTTCATTCTCGTCACAGCGATTGCCCTGCTGATGGTGATCAGCTTCTGGGCCGCCGGGCGCGCGCGCACCGCACTGGATGATGAGGCCCGCGACAAGCTGCTCTCCCGGGGCCATGCCTACAGCTTTATCGAGCTTTCCCAGGGCAAGGTTCATTACCGCCTCGAAGGGCCGGAAGATGGTCAGCTCATCGTGCTCGTGCACGGCTTCTCCACGCCGTCTTTCGTCTGGGACGAACATTTCAAGCCGCTTGTGCAGGCGGGCTACCGCGTGCTGGCCTTTGACAATTACGGCCGCGGCCTCTCGGCCCGCCCCGATGTGACCTACAATGCCGATCTTTTCGACACACAGCTTGTCGAACTGCTCGATGCGCTCGGCGTCAAGCGCCGGGTCGATCTTGTCGGCTATTCCATGGGCGGTGCCATTGCGACGGTCTTTTCCGCGCGCCACACGGAGCGCGTCCGCTCGCTCACCCTGATCGCCCCTGCGGGGCTTGGCGTTGCGTCAAACCCCAATATCGAGCTTCTCACCCGCCCGCTGATCGGCGACTGGATCGTCCGCCTCTTCGGCACGCGGCTTTTCTATAGCGGGGCAGCGGAAGAAGCGAAAAGCGCGACCAATCCCGGCGCTTTCCTCGCTGGCTTCAACCGCCAGCTCGAATATCGCGGCTATGGCGACGCCCTGCTGTCAACGCTCCGTCACTATCCTTTCACGGGTCTTGATGATGCCTATGCCGCTGTCGGCGCATCGTCCCTCCCCGTGCTTGTCATCTGGGGCGAGGCAGATGCCGTAGTGCCCTACAGCGCGGCAACAAGGCTGATGGAGCTTGTGCCGCAGGCGCAGCTTCGTTCCTATCCCGCGGTCGGACACAACATCACCTTCTCTGACCCGGCGCTTGTGAACAGCCTCATCATGAGTTTCCTGCGCACACAGGATACACGCGTCACCTCTCCCGGCGCAGGCGGAAAGCCGCGCGGGCCGCTCGCGCGAATGGAGCCGCGCCGCTGCGCAAGCTGCACCGGCCTGCCCGAAGAAGGCGAAATCGTGGTCGCGCCGATAAACTGATCGGCGGGAAAGGCCTCGCATGAAACCGCTCGTTGAAGAGCTGGACTGGATCGCGCCGCATGAGCTTTTCGGCAGGCTCGCGGACGAACCCTTCGCCCTGCTCCTCGACAGCGCAACCGCTGCCCCCGGAAAGGATACGGAACTCCACGGGCGCTGGAGCTTCATCACGCTCGATCCCTTCGACACGCTCACGTTGCGCGTGGAAGACAATGCCGCTCCTTTCTCTCTTTTGAAAGAAAGACTCTCAGCCCTTCCTGCCATTGAAAGAGATGACACGCTTCCCCCTTTCACCGGCGGTGCTGCCGGCTTCTTCGGCTACGGCCTTGGTCGCACATTGGAGCGCCTGCCGCCGGAAGCTGCACCCTTTTCCATCGACGATCAGCACCTCCCCGACATGGCGCTCGGCTTTTATGACGTGGTGATCGCCTTCGATATGGTTGCGCAGCGCGCCTCCATCCTTTCGACCGGCCTGCCCGAACATGATGCCGAAAGGCGGCACGCCCGCGCGAAACACCGTCTCGCGGACATAAGGGCACGTCTCGCAAAGGCGGCACCTGCCTTGCCCGCTGCACTGCGCAGCACGCCAACGCTTCGCTCCAATTTCACACGCGCCAATTATGAGAAGGCCGTCGCGCGGGTGATCGACTACATTCATGCGGGTGATATTTTTCAGGCAAATTTGTCGCAGCGTTTCGAGACGGAATTGGCAGAAGATGACAGCGCGTGGGCGCTTTATCTGCGCCTGCGCGCGGCAAGCCCTGCGCCTTTTGCATCCTTCTTCCATTTCGGTGAAGGCGCCATCGTCTCTTCATCGCCCGAACGCTTTCTCTCCTGCCACAAGGGCGAGGTCGAGACAAAACCCATCAAGGGTACGAGGCCACGCGGCAAAAACGCGGAAGAAGATGCGAAACTCGCCGCCGCTCTTCTCGCTTCCGAAAAGGATCGCGCCGAGAATGTGATGATCATCGACCTCCTGCGGAATGATATTTCGCGCGTCTGCGAAGATCATTCGGTCAAAGTGACAAAACTCTGCGAGCTTGAGAGCTTCGCCAACGTCCATCACCTCGTCTCGACCGTGCGCGGACAACTTCGCGCCGGAATGACGGCAAGCGATTTGCTTGCCGCCTGCTTTCCCGGCGGCTCCGTCACCGGTGCACCGAAGCGCCGCGCCATGGAAATAGTTGCGGAACTGGAACCGACGACACGCGGCCCCTATTGCGGTGCAATCGCATGGCTTGGCGCGACTGGCGACATGGACAGCGCCATCACCATCCGCACCATGATCGTGAAAGGCCGCCGCGTCACCTTTCAGGCGGGCGGCGGCATTGTTGCCGATTCCGATCCCGCTGCCGAATCTGAGGAAACACGCGCCAAGGCGCGCAACATGTGCGAGGCGCTGGGCGTGAGGGAACAGGCGGTGCTTGCGGGAGAAACCGCATGATCCTCGTCATTGATAATTTTGACAGCTTCGTTCACAACCTCGCCCGCTATATCGGCGAGCTGGGCTTTGAACGCCGCACCATCCGCACAGATGAGATCAGCGTCGAGGAGGCACTGGCACTCGAGCCTGCCGCCATTCTGCTCTCCCCCGGTCCCTGCGGACCAGATGAAGCAGGCATTTCCGTTGATCTCGTCAGGGCTGCCGCCGCACATCGCATCCCGCTTCTCGGCGTCTGTCTCGGCCATCAGGCGATTGCCGCCGCTTTTGGTGGCCGCATTCTCCGCGCGCCGCGTCCCGTACACGGCAAGGCCTCTTACATCTATCATCAGTATACAGACCTTTTCGACAGCATTCCCTCCCCCTTTATGGCAGGGCGCTATCATTCGCTGATCGCCGAACTGCCAGAAGGCGGCCCGCTCCGTGCGACCGCCCATACGGATGACGGCGTACTTATGGCGCTTGCCCATGAAACAGTTCCGATATTCGGCGTGCAGTTTCACCCCGAATCCGTTCTCACCACACATGGCCACAAGCTGCTCGGCAATTTCCTGTCGATTGCCGGAGCGGCCCCTGCCGAAAGAGCGAGGAGGAGCGCATGAAACTCTGGCTCAATGGCAAGATCGCGGATGCGCATGAGACGCGCATCGACCCGACAGACCGGGGCTTTCTTCTGGGCGACGGGCTTTTTGAAACCATGCTTGTGCGCCGCGGCCATGTCGCGCTTTTCGAAGAACATATGATCCGCCTGATGAAAGGCGCTGAGGTAACAGGTATCCACCTGCCTTGCGCGCCGGATGAGATTGAGGCGGCCTGCGATGATCTTCTGGAGGCAAACGGCCTCGCTGACGCGCCTCGTGTCGCGCTCCGCCTCACCCTCACGCGCGGTACCGGCCCGCGCGGTCTTGCGCTGCCGCCGGAGCCGAAGCCGACCGTGCTTCTCACCTGCGCCGTAAGTGCGGCCCCGCCCGAGCACCTGTCGCTTGCAAGCGTCGCTCCGCGTCGAAACCCCTGGTCGCCTTCCGCGCGGCTCAAGGCGCTGCCCTATCTCGACAATGTGCTGGCGAAGGAAGAAGCGCGCGAGAAAGGCGCGGAGGATGCGGTGATGCTCGACACGGGCGGCAACATTGCCTGTGCGAGTGCCGCCAATATTTTCATCTGGGAGGGAGACCGCCTCGTCACGCCCGCAGACAGGGGCGCGATCCTGCCCGGCATCACGCGCGCCGCGCTGCTGGAGCTTGCACCCGGCATAGGCATCGAGGTTGCGGAAGAAGATATCGCGCCCGAGCGGCTTGCCCGCGCGGAGGGTGCCTTCCTGACCAACAGCCTGATGGGGCTCGTTCCCGTCTCACGTCTCGACGGAAACGAACTCCCCGCCCATCCGTTGACAGCGCGTCTCGCTGCGGCCTACGAGCTTTTTCTCGACGCCGCAGCAGAGAACGGGAACTGATTATTCGCCGACCGTGAAATCGCGCCGTGCCGCCGTGATGGTGACGGTGAAACCTGCCACCACATCGAACAGCGCAAGCAGCACCAGCGCGAAGAAGGTCGAGGTGCCGAAAGCGGGCAGCACGATGAACTCCACCACCGCGATCAGCAGCACTATCATGGAAAGCGCGTGATTGACGATGGTGGTCGCGCCCGTCTTCGTGGAATTGACGAGTTCGAGGAAGAGCAGAAGCAGCGCGAAGAAGAGGATCAGGTCGCCCACCGTGATGGACCACATGGCACCCGAAATGAGCGAGATCGCCATGACCTGCGTATCCATCGACAGACCGGTCAGATAGACGATGATATTGTAGGCGATGATAACCAGCGCCATCAGCGGCAAAGTGCCAAACATGGTCGTCCCCTCTTTATTGCCCCGCAAACCGGCCTCTTATGTGCCAGTCTAGCACAGTTTCCAGAATCAGACTCCAGCAGATCGGCAGATTTCGGTCATGTTGTATGAGAGTTAACGGGAGGGGGAGAGGACATGACGGCGGCACAGCATTTTTCACAATCCTATGCGGAGGCGCGGGAGAAGTTTCTGGAGGCCGCCCGCAAGGCTGGTGCCGTGCTTCGCCACCATGAGCACCCGCTCAAGGGGCCGAAGGGCGAGACACTGGCAACCGACATTGCCCGCTTCGGGCCGGAAGATGCGAGCCGCATCCTCGGCATAGGTTCCGGCACGCACGGGGTGGAGGGCTATTGCGGCTCGGGCGTGCAGACTGCGCTTCTGGTGCAGGGTTTTCAGACCCGCCTTCCCGCCGACACGGCGCTTGTTTTCATCCACGGCATCAATCCCTACGGCTTCGCCTGGGACCGTCGCGTGAACGAGGACAATGTGGACCTCAACCGCAATTTCATCGACCATTCAAAGCCGTATCCGGAAAATCCGGGCTATGAGGAACTGGTCGATGCCATCAACCCGCCCGACCTTTCCCCCGAAACCATGGCGCGCAGCCGCGAGATCATGCGCGCCTATGTGCAGGCGCACGGCCACCGCGCGCTGCAACATGCGCTGAGCGCGGGCCAGTACACCCACCCGAACGGCGTGCAGTTTGGCGGACGAAAGCCCGTCTGGTCGAATGTCACGCTTCGCCGGATTCTCCGGGAGGAAATGGGCCGCGCCGAGCGCATTGCCTTTGTCGATATTCATTCCGGTCTGGGCGAACGCGGCAAGGGCGAGATGATCTGCGTCGAGGCGGAAGCAAGCCCCAACTGCCAGCGCATGCGCCGCTGGTGGGGCGCGAAGGTTCGCTCCGCCGTTGATGGCGGCTCCGTCTCGTCCGACGTGCCTGGCACGGTTCCCGTCTGTTTTGCGGAAGAGCTGCACGGCAAGGAAGTAACCGCCGGCGGGCTTGAATTCGGCACGGTGCCGATTGCCGAAGTCACCATCGCACTTCAGTCCGACAACTGGCTCCATCAGAATGGCGGCCATGAAAACCCGGGTGCAAAAGAGATCGCGAAGCGTCTCCGCGATGCCTTCTATGTCAATGCGGATGACTGGAAGGAAATGATCTTCGCCCAGTCGCTCGAGACCTGCGAGGAAGCGCTGGCGGGCCTTCAGGCGGCCTGACCCCGCCCCAAGAAAAAGCGCCGCTCCCATCTTCAGGGAACGGCGCTCTTCAAAACCGCGAATGCGGAAAGGCTTACTCGCCCTTCGGCTTCAGGATCTGCTTGCCGCGATACATGCCGCTCTTGAGATCAACGTGATGCGGACGGTGAAGTTCGCCCGAATCCGGATTTTCGACATAGGCCGGCTGCTTCAGCGCATCGGCCGAACGGCGCATGCCGCGCTTCGACGGGGAGGTTTTCCTTTTGGGGACGGCCATGGCTTGAGGCTCCGATTGCTCCGCGAGCGGGTCACCCAGGGCGACCGCGAGCCCTCGCGAAAAAGGCTTTGAAAACAGGATATTGACCGCAACCGGAGGCACCGGCACGACCTTTGGCGGGCCTTATACAGTGAAACCGGACAAAAAGTCTATAAGCAGAGAGCTTCTTCCGCTTGGATTCACCCTCTAATTCAGGTGAATCACAGCACATTCATCGGCAGGCACCTGCGCCCGGGCGCAGGCGGCCCGCGCCGCGCCCTCATCCGAAAAGGGACCCATCCGCACACGATGAACCTCTTCGCCTGAATAGCGCGCCGTATCGATGGAAACCCGCTCTTCGCCCTGAAGGTCCGGCTCGCGGGCGAGAATGTCGAAATAGCGCCGGCTCGCCCGGTCGATGCTCGAATAGGAGCCAACCTGCGCATAATAACGCCCGGAAGGCGCAGGCAGGGCGGCAACCTCCACCGCACGCCCGTCACGGCCCGGACGGGCAAGCGGGCGCGGAATGGCGGCAGGCGGCACAGCGATTGAGCCGGTGATAAGGTCGTCATGGGAAGTGTTCCCCCAGGACGCATATTGAACGGCAGGGCGGCTCAGCGGCCTTGCATCCGCAGGGGCTGCCCGCACGGGGATTTCGATTGCCTGCTCGACCAGCTTGTTCATCCCGCCCCGGTCATAGATCCGGGTCTGCCGCAGCTCGCCCTCTGCGGAACCGCCGGTGACACCCCGTTCCTTCTGAATGACGAAAAGCCCGATCAGGATGATCCCGAGCACCAGCCAGAAGCGATCCCGCTGAATCTTGTCAAACATGGCCCCAATCCCCCACTGTGCAACGGTCCTTGTGTGACCCTGCACCAGAAGACTGGCCGCATATGGTTAATTGACTTTTAAATTGGCTCACAT
>NZ_JBATWS010000035.1:0-5432 GCF_049672805.1 Parvibaculum sp. | reverse complement strand
GCCTTCGGGAGGGAGAGAATGACCGATAAATCGATCGACAACGCCATAGCCGATCCCAAAACATATGCGGATGTGGACGCGTTCCACGCGCTCTTCACAAAGCTGCGCGCGGAGGAGCCGGTGCGCTGGACGGAGCCGGATGAGTACCGTCCGTTCTGGACCGTCTCCAAGCATGCCGACATCATGGAAGTGGAGCGGCAGAACGACAAGTTCCTGAACGACCCGCGCCTCACTCTCCAGACCATCGAGGTCGAGGAGAAGGTCAAGGAGTTCACGGGCGGGCAGTCGAAACTCATCCGCTCGCTGGTTGATATGGACAACCCCGACCACCGCAACTATCGCGGGCTGACACAGGCCTGGTTCATGCCGCCGAACCTGAAGGCCATCTCGGCGCGGGTGGACGCGCTTGCGAAAAAATATATCGACCGCTTCGAATCCCTGGGCGGCGAGTGTGATTTCGTGTCGGACGTCGCCGTCTGGTATCCGCTCCGTGTCATCATGACGGTGCTCGGCGTGCCCGAAGAAGATGAGCCGATCATGCTGAAGCTCACACAGGAGCTTTTCGGTTCGACGGACCCGGAGATGCGCCGCGAGGATGCTGATTTCAACGTCAACACCGTGACGGACTTCTTCAACTACTTCAACGCGCTCACCGAAGACCGCCGCAAGAATCCGCGGGACGATGTGGCAAGCGTGATTGCCAACGCAACCATTGATGGCCAGCCCATCGGTCATCTGGAAGCGATGTCCTATTACATCATCGTTGCAACGGCCGGCCACGACACGACAAGCTCGACGGCGGCAGGCGGCCTTCTCGCGCTCATGCAGAACCCGGACGAATTTGCAAAGCTGCGCTCCGACCCGGACAAATATCTCAACAGCGCGATTGACGAGATGATCCGCTGGACGACACCGGTGAAGCACTTCTTCCGCACCGCCGCCGTCGATTACGAACTGCGCGGCCAGAAGATCAAAGCAGGCGACAATCTGCTGATGTGCTACTGGTCGGCGAACCGGGACGAGGAAGTCTTTGACGATCCCTTCTCCTTCCGCATTGACCGCTCGCCGAACAAGCACCTCGCCTTTGGCTATGGCGCGCATCTCTGCCTCGGCCAGCATCTCGCAAAGATGGAAATCAAGGCGCTCTACAGCGAGCTTCTGTCGCGCCTCGACCACATCGAACTCGCGGGCGATCCGGCATGGGTGGAAGCAAGCTTTGTGTCGGGCCTGAAGCGCCTCCCCGTGCGCTACTCCATGAAGCGCAAGGCGGCGTAATCACTCTACCGTCTGACGGCGAAACAAAAAAGGTGGCTCTCGCGAGCCACCTTTTTCTTTGTCGATAACGAGATGCTTACTCGTAAACGAACTCTGCGCCGGTGAGATCGATGAACGGCAGCACATCCTTCTCCGTCCAGTAATCCTGCGTATGCTGCCATTCCGGCTTGTCACCGCGCTTGGGCAGGAGATGCATGCTGCGCATCATGTAACCCGGATTGAAGTCCTCCGGGTCGAGCCACGGCTTGATCTCCATATTGTGATCTTCCGGGCGAAGCGCGACAGTGACTTTCTCAGCGCCCGTCTCCTTCATATGCCTCAGAAGGCGGGTGACGAAGTCACCGAGAATGTCCACACGCAGCGTCCAGCTTGCGCGGAAATATCCGAACACCCAGACGAGGTTAGGCACACCCGTGAACATCATGCCGCGATAGGTGATCGTATCGGCGAAGTCGAGCGGCTTGCCATCAATCGTGAAGTCGATATCGCCAAGCGCCGACAGGTTGAAGCCCGTCGCCGTGATGATGATGTCGGCCTCAAGCTCCTTGCCGGATTTGAGCAGAATGCCCTTCTCCGTGAAGCGTTCGATCTCATCGGTCTCGACCGATGCCTTGCCTGACGCAATACCCTGGAAGATATCGCCATCCGGCACAAAGGCGACGCGCTGCTGCCAGGGGCGATAGCGCGGCGTGAAGTGTTTTTCCACATAGTCTTCGGGCAGGAACATGCGCACAGCATCGAGCAGTTCCTTGCGTACCGCTTCAGGCTCTTCGAAGGAGCGGCGGGCAAACTCCGCCTGATTGAAGAGGATTTCGCGGCGGGTGATCTCGTGAATCCACTCTTCATTGATCTGAAGCTGGCGGAGCCTGTCGGCAAGCTCGTTCGCATTGCGACCCGGAATGAAATAGGTCGGCGAACGCTGCAGCAGCGTCACATGCTTGCAGTCATTGGCGATGTTGGGAACGACCGTCGCCGCCGTTGCCCCGGAGCCAATCACGATGACGTTCTTGCCCTTGAGATCGACATTTTCCGGCCAGGTCTGCGGATGAATGATCTGGCCCTTGAAGTCGCTCATGCCTTCCCAGTCGGGCGTATAGCCTTCGGAATGGCGGTAATAGCCCTGACACATCCAGAGGAAGTTGCAGGTGAAGACGCGCTCCTCGCCTGTGTCGCCCTGCCGCGCAACAATGGTCCAGCGCTTCTCGTCGCTCGACCAGGTGGCCGACGAGATCCGGTGGTTGTAGCGGATATGGCGGCCGAGATCGTTCTCCTCGATCACCTCATTCATATAGGTGAGGATTTCCTGCGCCGTTGCGATGGGCGCGCCCGTCCACGGCTTGAAGCGATAGCCGAAAGTGTAGAGATCGCTGTCCGAACGGATGCCGGGATAGCGGTGCATGTGCCATGTGCCGCCAAAGCTCTCCATTGCTTCGAGGATCACAAAGCTCAGATCCGGCGTCTGCTTCTGAAGATGCCAGGCCGAGCCAATGCCCGAGATCCCTGCCCCGACGATCAGCACGTCGAAATGCTCTGCTTTCGCTGCACCCCGGGCCTGCGGCCTCTCAAGTGTTTCTGTTCCTGCCATTTCCTGCCTCTCTCTTCTTTTTTATGAGGGTGGCGCTTCTTCGGGAGCCGCCAAATTACCCACACTCCGAGTATGACTATTCTGGAGCGCGCTGATCTAGGGTCAATACCCTAAATTTCGCGCGCGCGCATCAAATTGACGCAGGGGAGGCAAAGTTTTTGTGGAAAAGATCAGGAATCGGCGGATTCCCGCCAAAAAGGAGAAAGGGCGGCACCTCTTCCGAGGGCCGCCCTTTTCATTGTCTCAGCCGGTCGGGATCAGTGCACCCGGCCCGCCATCACTGCACGGGCTTCCTCTTCGGAGAGCGGCTTGCGCTTCAGCGGCCAGAGATATTCGAACACCGCAACCAGCGCCGGCAGGAGCGTCACCGCACCAAGCATATTCACGACGAACATGAAGGTGAGGAGCAGGCCCATATCCGCCTGGAACTTGAGCGCAGAGAACGCCCAGGTGCTCACGCCAACGGCAAGCGTGATGCCGGTAAACATGGTGGCCGAGCCGACGTCGTGGAGAGCCTGGAGATAGGCCTGATGCGGCGTCTTGCCCATGCGCATGTAGCGCTGCATGCGGTTGTACTCATAGATGCCGTAGTCCACGCCAATACCGACAGCGATGGCAAGCACCGGCAGGGTCGAGATCTTGAGACCCACGCCAAAGGCGGTGAGGAACCAGTCACCGATGATCGTCGCCAGAATGAGCGGAAGCACGCAGCAAAGTGCACCGCGCCACTCACGATAGGTGATGATCACCAGCAGCATGATGACCGCATACACATAGAGCAGCATCGGCAGCTCGGACTTGTGCACGATCTCGTTGGTTGCCGCCACGATGGGGACGTTACCCGTACCGATGCGGAGGTTCAGGCCCGGATACGGATTTTCCGCAATGTGCTTCTCGAGTTCGGCAACCACATGCTTCACCGTGCCGGCCTTGGTGTCGGTGATGAAGATGGCGATGGCCGCCGTCGTACAGTCGGTGTTCACGACACCGGAGGAGCTTGCAATGCTGGAAGTCGCCTGAGCGAGAGCAGCCGAGTTGCGCGGCAGGTTCTGCCACTTCGGATTGCCTTCCTGCCACATGCTGTTGATCTTGCGGGCAAGGATCGGAAGGCTGATCGCCGACTGAACCCCGTCCACATTGCGCATGTACCAGCTGAACTTTTCCAGATAGTGCATCTTGCCGTAGTCGATGCAGACCACGTCATCGGATTCGACGATGACCGTCAGCACGTTCAGACCAAGGCTGAACTTCTCGGCAACATAGTTACTGTCCAGATTGTAGCGCGCCTGCGGCCAGAGCTCGCCGGCACCGGCATGCACGTCACCAATCTGCTTGTTGCGGGACTCATAGAGGCCGACCACCGCGATGATGAAGCAGACACCCACGAACGGGAAAGCAAGACCGGGCTTCGCAAAGGTCGAGAGCGCCGGCCAGAGCTTCGCACGGGTTTCCATCGCCTTGCGAACCCTCGCGCCATACTTTTCCGCATCCGGCGCCACATAGGAGACGAGCAGCGGAAGCATGACGAGGTTCGAGATGATCTTGAAGCCGAGACCGATCGAGGCCGTGATCGCGAGTTCCTGGATCATCCCGATCGGAATGATGTAGAGCGTCGCGAAACCGGCCAGCGTGGTCAGCAGCGCAATCGAACCCGGACGGAACAGGAAGGTGAAGGTCGCGCGCGCGGCAGCCATCTTGTCGAGGCCGACCGCCATTTCGGCGCCCACCATGTTGATCTGCTGCACGCCATGGCTCACGCCGATGGCGAATACGAGGAACGGCACCAGCACGCCCAGCGGGTCAAGACCGAAGCCGAGAATGTGCAGCAGGCCGAACTGCCAGACGAGCGAGCAGAGCGAGGCGCCAACCGTGACCGCGGTGAGAATCCACGAACGGCAATAGAGCCACATCGCAAAGCAGGTCAGGACAAAAGCGACCGCAAAGAAGCTGACCACCGAGGACGCGCCATCGGCAATGTCACCCGTGAGCTTGGCAAAGCCGACGATCTTCACGTCGGTCGTGTCAGACACATATTTGTCACGCAGATCCGTTTCGAGCCGTTCTGCGACTTCGAAATAGTCGAGGCGTTCCTGCGTCTCCGGATTGAAGTCCAGAAGCTCGGCGCGGATCATCGCGCCGCGGAAATCCGTCGAAACGAGACGGCCAACAAGGTCGGCGCGCAGCGTGTTCTGAAGGACCGTATCGATATCCTCCGGCGTACCGGCAAAGTTGGCAGGCACAACGTCACCCGCCTCAAGCCCTTCTTCCGTCACTGCAATGAAGCGCGTGTTCGGCGTCCATAGCGACGTCACGGTGTGGCGCGCGATGCCCGGGATGTAGAAAAGGTCCTGCGTGATGTCGTTCAGCTTGTAGAGGAAGTCACGCTCGAAAATGTCGCCTTCCTTGTTCTCGAGAACAACGAGAATGCGGTTACCGCCACCGAAACCCTCGGAATACTCGAAGAAGGTTTCGATATAGGGGTGGCCAATCGGCAGCATCTTCGTGAAGCCCGCATCCATGCGGAGCTGCGAAGCAAAAAAGCCCATCACAAGCGTGAAGGCCAGCAGAAGGA
>NZ_JBATWS010000034.1:0-13793 GCF_049672805.1 Parvibaculum sp. | reverse complement strand
GTCTTCAGCCGGAGCGAATTCGCGATTACGGACACTGACGACAGCGACATGGCGGCGGCGGCGAAGATGGGGCTGAGGAGGAGGCCGAAGACCGGGTAGAGGATACCCGCTGCGAGCGGCACACCGGCGGCGTTATAGACGAAGGCAAAAAAGAGGTTCTGGCGGATGTTGCGCATCGCCGCGCGGGAGAGTGCGCGGGCGCGGACGATGCCGATGAGGTCGCCTTTCACGAGCGTCAGGCCCGCGCTTTCCATCGCTACATCCGTGCCTGTGCCCATGGCGATGCCGACATCGGCTGCCGCGAGCGCGGGCGCGTCATTCACGCCGTCACCCGCCATGGCGACGATGTGCCCGCCCGCCTGAAGCTGCTTCACGATTTCGCTTTTCTTCTCCGGCAGAACTTCGGCTTCCACTTCATCGATGCCGAGTTCCTTCGCGACGGCTTCTGCTGTGCGGCGACTGTCGCCCGTCAGCATGACGATGCGCAAGCCTTCTTCATGCAACAGGCGGATTGCCTCTGCACTTGTTTTCTTGATCGGATCGGCAACGGCGATGAAGCCTGCGAGTTTGCCATCCACAGCGGCGAACACCACTGTTGCACCCTGGCCGCGCAGTTCTTCTGCGCGCGCCGCAAGCGGGGTCGTATCAACGCCAAGCTCGCCCATGAGCATGATATTGCCGAGCGCGACGTGTCGGTTTGCAACCTTGCCCGTCACGCCTTTACCGGCGGGTGCGTCGAAATCTTCCGCCGGAAGAAGCTCAAGCCCATCCGCCTTCGCGGCGGTGACGATGGCGGCGGCGAGGTGATGCTCGCTGCCATTTTCGAGGCTTGCCGAAAGCTGCAGCAACTCCTCACGCGTGATATCGCCATGAGGCTCCACCAGGCGGAGGACGGGGCGGCCTTCTGTCAGCGTGCCGGTCTTGTCGATGACGAGGGTGTCCACCTTCTCGACGCGTTCCAGTGCCTCCGCGTTACGGATGAGAACACCGAGAGATGCACCGCGTCCCGTCGCCACCATGATCGACATGGGCGTTGCAAGACCAAGCGCGCAGGGACAGGCAATGATAAGCACGGACACTGCGGCCACAAACGCATGGGCAAGTGCCGGCTCCGGCCCGACAAACGCCCAGGCAACAAAGGCAATCACAGCCACGGCGAGCACGGCGGGAATGAAATAGCTCGCCACCTTGTCCGCAAGTGACTGGATGGGCGCGCGGGAGCGGCCCGCCTCTGCCACCAGTGCAACAATGCGCGCGAGCATTGTTTCCTCGCCCACACCTTCGGCGCGCATGATGAAGGAGCCTTGCCCGTTCAGCGTGCCGCCTATGACAGTGGCACCCGGCGCCTTTTCCACCGGCAGGCTTTCGCCTGTTACCATCGATTCATCAATCGCGCTGCGGCCTTCCTTCACGCGGCCATCAACCGGCACGCGCTCACCGGGACGGACGCGCAAGAGATCACCTTTCTGCACTTCCTCAAGCGGCACTTCTTCATCGCCTTTATCCGTCACGCGTCGGGCGGTGCGGGGCGCGAGATCAAGTAGCGCACGCAACGCATCGCCGGTGCGGTCCCGCGCGCGCAGTTCCAGCACCTGCCCGAGAAGCACCAGCACGATGATGACGGCAGAGGCTTCGAAATAGAGCGGCACGGCACCATGTCCCGTGCGAAAGGCATCCGGGAAAATGCCGGGCGCGAAGACGGCAACGAGCGAATAGAGATAGGCTGCACCCGTGCCAATCGCGATCAGCGTGAACATGTTGAGATTGCGCGTCTGAAGCGAGGCCCAGCCACGCTCGAAGAAAGGCAGCCCCGCCCAGAGCACCACGGGCGAGGCAAGGGCGAGCTGGAGGAAGCCCATGGCGCGCGCTTCAAGCGGAATGTGGAAGCCGAGCAAATGGCTCCCCATTTCAATCACGAAGAGCGGCAGCGCAAAGACGAGCCCGATCCAGAAGCGGCGCGTCATGTCTTTCAGTTCAGCATTTTCCGGCTTTTCGCGCGTGACAATCATCGGCTCCAGCGCCATACCGCAAATGGGGCAGGCGCCAGGCCCGTCCTGCACCACTTCGGGGTGCATGGGGCAGGTATATTTCGCGCCGGGCACCGGCGGGGCCCCTGCCGCCTGAGCAGCATGGCCGTGGCAGCAGGCCTGCCCCTTTCCGCCGAGATATTTCGCAGGCTCGGCCCTGAATTTCCGCTCGCAGCTTGCGGAGCAGAAATAAAAGGTCTCGCCCTCATGCGTGGCCGTGTGAGACGTCTTGCCCGGCACCACTTCCATGCCGCAAACGGGGTCCAGAACCTTGCTTTCACCGCTCATAACGCCAACTCTCCTTTTCGGGCCTCGGCCTTGAATGTGGCACTTCCAGTCGCTGGAAGGTCAAGGGTGCGAATGGCTTGACGCTCGTCTATCCTGCTGGCAGGTGAAAGCGGGGGCATGTTCCGGAACCGCACCGGCCAGGGAGACCGCGGGAAGCGTATGACTAGCCGTCTGTTGCGGAGTTTTGCTCTCACTCTTGCCTGCGTCCTCACGCTTGCGCCTGCCCTGCCCCTTGCGGCGCAGGCAGCGGATCAACGCGCGAATGGCGCAAACGCCGAACGACATGTGCGCGGGCTTGAGTTTTCCACCCGCGTCGAGGGCCGCCGCATTCCCGATTATCTGCGCACTCTTCTGGAAGATGCGCGCGAACTCAGCCCCGATGCCGAAGACGGCCCGCTGCCGCCTGCAACGCTCGCCCAGCTTCGACGCCGCGCGCAGGAGGATGAAAAGCGGCTCGAGGAGGTCCTGAAGTCCGAAGCCTATTATGACGGCCGCGTGTCCACTTCCGTACGGCAGGCGGCGGGCGGCGCTTTCGAGGTCGTCTATTTCGTGGTTCTGGGCACGCGCAGCATGATCGGGCGCTTCGATATTGTTTATAGCGATTACCCGGAAGGCGGCAGCGCGGAGAACGGACGCCCGGCCACCGGTGCAGAGCTTGGCCTTGTGCCGAACCGCGCGGCCACGGTAGACCGCGTGATCGATCTCACACAGAAAGCGATCTCGGCCCTTCACAATAACGGCTATCCGGAGGCGAAGCTCGACCGGCGGCGCGTGGTGGTGGACCTCTTTTCAAGCGAGGCGCGCGTGACGCTCTATATGACGGCGGGGCCGCGCTATGTCTTCGGCGAGACGCGCATTCTCAATGAAGGCGGGCGAACCGACCCGGCTTATATCAGGCAGCTTTCCACCTTCAGGCAGGGCAAAATCTATGACCGACGCGAAGTGGACAGCACCGTCGATGCGCTTCGCGGTACAGGGCTTTTCGCAGGCGTGTCCGTCACCTCCGGTGCGCCAGAAGGCGATGCGCTGCCGCAGGAGATAGAAGTCACCGAGCGTGCGCCCCGCACGGTGCGGCTTGGCGCGAAATGGTCCACCAGCGAGGGTGCCGGTGTCGGCGGAAGCTGGGAGCATCGCAATCTCTTCGGCCGCGCAGAAATGCTCACACTGGGCCTTGGTATTGCGCAGATCGAACAATCGGCGACCGCCGATTTCCGCAAGCCCAATTTCCTTCGTCCCGGCCAGAGCCTTCTTGCCAGTGCTGAAATCGCCCATGAAGAAAGTGACGCCTATACCGAAGATCGGATCAAGGCCGGTGTTTCGCTGGAACGTCCGCTTACGGAGCGGTGGACGGGTACACTCGGCGTTACCTTCCAGATCACCGAAACGGAAGATCTGAACGGGCGGATCAGCTATCAGCTTCTCGGCATTCCGGCCACGCTGCGCTATGACAGCACGGATGACATCCTCGATCCGCGCAAGGGTATTCGCGCCATGCTGGCAGGCACGCCCTATTTTGGCGCGAGCGATGAGACGGCGACGACATTCACCAAACTTGAAGCATCAGGCTCGACCTATCTCGAACTGAATGAAGAATTTCTGCTTGCCCTGCGCGGGCGCTACGGCCTCATCGCGGCGGATGATACGACGGATGTGCCGGGCTCCACACGCTTCTATGCCGGTGGCGGCGGCTCGGTTCGCGGCTATGGCTATCAGATGGCAGGCCCGCTTGATGCGCGCGGCGACCCGGATGGCGGGCGCTCCGTACTCGAGGCAAGCGCCGAGATACGCTATCGCTTCAGCGAAACGATTGGCGCTGTCGCCTTTGTGGATGGCGGGCAGGCTTTCTCCAATCTCGCGCCCTCACTCAGCGATCCGCTGCTCTGGGGCGCTGGCGTTGGCCTTCGCTATTACACGCCTATCGGGCCGGTGCGCCTCGACATCGCCACGCCCCTTAATCGCCGCAAGAATGTGGATGATGCGTTTCAGATCTATGTTTCTCTCGGGCAGGCATTCTGATGGCGGATGTGCAGACATCATTGCGCAGGCGCGGCACCGTGATGCGGATTGCGGGGGGCGTTCTGGCGCTTCTCTTCGCGACGGTCGGCGTCGCCCTTGCCCTTGTCGCGATTGCGATTGGCGCGCTGAACATCGCACCGATCCGCGTTGCGCTGCTTGAGGCGGGCCTTCGCCAGCTCGATACGGGCGATACGGTGATCCGCATCGATGATATTGGCGGTGAATGGCCGCGGCGGCTCACCCTTGAAGGTGTGAGCATTGCGGATGGCGATGGCGAATGGCTGACGCTCACGCGCGCAGCACTGGAATGGAACCCGAACGCGCTCTGGCGCGGCGATGTGCGCGTCACCACGCTCGAGACGGAGGGACTCTCGCTGGCGCGTTTGCCGGGCGGCGATGAGACGGCGGACACAAGCGGCGATTACACCCTGCCCTCGCTCCCTGTTGATATTCATCTCGATCATTTCGCGGCCCGTGACACGCAGATCGGCCGTTCTGTCATTGGCGAGGAAATCTCTTTCAATGCCGAAGGCGATGTCATCTATTCGTCAAGCCGGATGAAGCTCACGCTTGATGCCGCGCGCAGCGACGGCAAGACGGGCGAAGTGGAAGCCGCTCTCGATTATCTGACAGGCCCGCAGCGCGGTACGCTTGCGCTTGATCTGCGCGACGGCACACCGGGACAGAGAGGCATTGCGGCACGGCTTGTCGATCTGGATGGGCTTTCCGCGCTCACGCTCTCCGCAAAGGGTGAAATGCGCGACGGGCTGATGACAGGCGCGCTTTCGCTTGATGGAGGCCGTGCCCTTCGCGCACATGCCACAACGCATGGCGGCTGGAAGCGCGGCACCAGCCTTGCCGTGAAGCTTGAAGCAGGCGGCGCGATTGTAGCCGAGCAGCTTGCCTTTGCGGACGATGCAGATGAGATCAGCCTTGCGGCAAGGCTGACACCGAAACGGCGCGGTGCCTATCAACTCGACATCGATGCGCTCGAAGCAGGGCCGCTCGCCCTCACCGGCGCGGCAATGATTGCGCCACAGCGCCTTGGCGGCTGGAGTCTCGAAAGCGAGGGAAGTCTCTCGGGCGCGGACCGGATTGCGGGGAGTGAGGCAGACACTTTCCTGAAAGAAGTGCGCTGGCGCGCTGTTGGCAGCGCAAATGCCGCGCTGGATGCTTTCAATATCGCAGAGGCCCGCCTCATGACGGAAGCGGGAGACCTGCATTTCAGCGGCAATGCCGCGACAGGCGAGAATGGCCTCATCCTCTCAGGCGATGGCGCGGCGGACATTACCGATCTCCGCCCCGTTTCCGCCCTGGCGGGTCAACCCCTTCAGGGCACGGCGGAACTCTCCTTTTCGGGTGTCTCCTTCGCGCGCGGGCGCGGGCTTGCTGACATCACAATCGAAACAAGCGCGATTGATACGGACAGCGCCGGGCTTGACGCACTTCTCGCGCAGGGCCTTGCCGGCGCAGCGCGTATCGGCTTTGGTGGCGGCACGACAGTCAGCGTGACAGAACTTTCGTTGCAGGCCGGGCGTCAACTCGACGTGACAGGTGCCTTCAGCCTTGCCGATAGCGGCACCCTGCGCGGTGACGCGCGCGTCAGCATGACTGATCTCGGTGCGATACTGGGCGACACCGCAAGAGGCGCACTTTCAGCGGAAGCGAGTGTGAGCGGCGCTATCGAAAAGCCCTCGCTCACGCTTGATGCAACGCTGTCCGATGGTGCGCTTGGCGGCTTTGATGCGCGGCAGGCGAGTTTCACCGCGCGGTTGCAGGAGGGCAAAGGACCGCTTGCCTTCCGTCTTTCCGGCCGTGACGGGACAGCGACACTGGATACCGCACTCACCCTGCCCGGTGATGGCAGTGCACGGTTTGACGAGATCGCGGCCAATCTTTTCGGTGCGCGGCTCGACGGCGCGATTGCCGTCTCGCCGGATGGGCTTGCGGAGGGAAACCTTTCCGGCGACCGGATGAACCTTACACCCATCGGCGCGCTGGCGGGGCTTGCGATGGAGGGACGCGCAAATCTCGATATCACGCTTGAGGCGAGAGGCGGCAAGCAGGATGCAGCAATCGCGTTTTCCTCCCGGCGCATCGACATCGAGCTGACCGCGCCGACATCGCTCGACCGTGTGGCGCTCAATGCAACGCTGACAGACCTTGCGGGCGATGGTGCGGTGGAGGCCGTTTTTACTGCCGATAGCGGCGGCTCCGGCAACACGCGCTTCACCGAGATTGAAGCATCGGCAACTGGCCCGCTTGACCGCATCGAGATTTCCGCGCGCGTTGCGGGCGAGCGGCTGTCGCTCAACACGGAAACCATGTCGCTTTCACTCGAAGCGCTTCTGGAGCCTTCGCTCCTCACTGTTTCGACGCTCGATGCGCGAACGGGCAGCGCGACCGCAACGCTTGGCGCGCCGGTTAAGGTAGAGCTTGGCGGCGGGCTGACGCGGTTGCGTAATCTCGACATGCGTTTTGACAGCGAGGATGGCGCGGGTTCTCTCACCGGCGACATGACACTCCGCCCACGTGCGGCGACTATCGCCGTTGCCATCGCCGACATGCCGCTCATGATCCTGTCGCCGCTCCTGCCCTTTGAGGTGCTGGGCGGCACGCTTTCGGGCAGTCTCGCTCTCGACTCAGGGCAGGAGAATGCAACCGCCTCGTTCCGCTTTTCGAAAGCCATGCTTGCTGAAGCAGGGTTTGAGGCGCAGCCGGCTTTCGATGCAACCTTTGATGCGGAATGGGCAAGGCGCCGGCTGTCGCTTCGCGCAGAGGCGCATGGTGCATCGGAAACACCTTTCCGTCTTACCGCCGCGCTGCCGCTGATCCGCGATCCGCAAGGCGCCTTCCCGATCCTGCCAGAGCGTGGCCCGGTGGAAGCACAGCTCACATGGGATGGGCCTGCTGCCTCGCTCATGGCGCTTGCAGACACGCCCGGACAGCGGCTCACGGGCGATGCGGATGTCGCACTCTCCGCGGAAGGCGATATTTCCGCGCCGCTTGTTTCCGGCCATGTGAGGCTTCGCAATGGCACATTCGAGAATTTCTCGACGGGTACATTGCTGAGCAATCTGACGGTCGATATCGAGGGCGCGCGCAGCGAAACGCTCTCCTTCCGCATGAGCGCGAGCGATGGCGGTGCGGGGCGGCTCACGGGGGAAGGCACGGTATCGCTTGCCGCCGATGCCTCGCCTGCCGTCGATATCCATACGCGCTTCGACGATATGCATGTCGTGACACGGCGCGATCTTGTGCTGGCTGTTGAGGGCGATCTGTCGCTCACCGGCACGGTGCTGCCGCCCGACACGGAAAACCCGCTGAAGCTTGAAGGCACGCTCACCACCACGGAAGCGCGCTATCTCATTCCGAAACAGCTACCGGGCGGTTTCTCCCATATTGATGTCGTAATCGTTCAGGGGCCCGATGACGCCGATGCGGTGGATGAACCGGCCGCAGAAGCGCCGTTGCCGCTTGCGCTTGATGTGACGCTTGCGATCGGCAATCCGCCTGCGCGCGTGGCCGGGCGCGGTGTCGACTCGCTCTGGGTCGGCTCGGTCAGGGTGACGGGCCTTGCCGAAGACCCGGTCGTGCGGGGCACAATCCGCTCCGAACGCGGCACGCTCGACTTTGCCGGAAAGACCTTCATCCTTTCGCATGGCGTGGTTACTTTCGCCGGAGAGCAGCCCATCGATCCTGCTCTCGACATTGCGCTTGATTATGAGCGGAACGGCTTTTCCGCCACCGTGGCGCTTGGCGGGCGCGGCTCGTCACCCAAGATCAACCTCAGTTCCTCGCCTTCGCTACCGCGCGACGAAATTATCTCCCGCATTCTCTTCGAGAAGGGTGTGGGGGAACTCACCGCCTTTGAAGCAGCCCAGCTTGCCAATACCGCTGCCGAGCTTTCCGGCGGGGGTATTGGCGGCTTCGGCCTGTTGAGCGGCGTGCAGAACTCGCTCGGGCTTGATGTGCTGCGCGTCGATCAGGGTTCATCCGGCGGCGCGACCGTTTCGGCCGGCAAGTATCTCCGCGAGGGGGTCTATGTCGGTGTGGAACAAGGCGCGCTTGCAAGCGACTCCGGCGTTACCGTCGAAATCGACATAACGGACAATATCAGTGTGCAGACAAAAGTCGGCAATGACGCGTCTAGCGATGTCGGCGTCAACTGGAAATGGGACTATTGAAAAAGCTCAGCGCCGGGGGCCGATCACGCCATCCGTCGTGACAGCGCCGGAGGAGAAATTATTGATCCGGTCCAGCTGGTCGCGGTTGCGGATCGCTTCTTCCTTGCGCTGGCGCTCATATTCCTCTGCATACATTTCAGCATCATGCAGCGCGGGCGTGTCATAGGCGTCGTCATAGGACGAGCGATAATTGACCGGCGGGGAATCGACCGGGTCTGACAGCTCGTAATAGACATCGCTGCCAGCAGGCGCGGTTTCTTCTGCTTCCTCCGCCTGAAGGGCGAACGGAGCCGAGGCAAGAGCCAGGCCGAGCGCCATCACCCGAACCGCCGTGCCGAAATGCACCTTTTCACTTGCCGTCATTTTCACGTCTCTTTCTCCCACCCGCATCAACCGGGCCGGGCACACCCGGCTCCGGTGACTATACAGGATCTGGTCCTTTCTGCGCGGAGGACAAGACACAGAATCGCCCGACTGTCGCCCGGGGGCCACAGTTTTTACCGTGCCCCCCGGGGAAATCAGACCGCCTCGCCGACCTTGACCACCAGCTTGCCGATATTCTCGCCATCGAACAGGCGGTTCACGGCGACGGGGGCGTTCTCAAGCCCCTCAACAATGGTCTCGCGGTGCTTGAGCTTGCCCTCGATCACCCATTGGGCAAGCTGCATGGACCCTTCGGCGAATTTCTCCATGAAATCGATCACGATGAAGCCACGGATTTCGATGCGCCGCATCAGGATGGGCGAGTAATCCGCCCGCATCGGCTCCCCGGAATTATAGCCGGAGATCATGCCGCAGAGAGGCATACGGCTGAAAAGGTTCATCCGTGCCATGACGGCTTCCATGATCTCGCCGCCGACATTCTCGAAATTGACATCAATGCCGTCCGGCGTGGCGGCGGCAAGCTGCTCGCGCCAGTCATCGCGCTTGTAGTCCACGGCGGCATCGAAGCCGAGGTCCTCAATGAGGTGGCGGCACTTCTCCGATCCGCCTGCAATGCCGACCGCGCGGCAGCCCTTGATCTTGGCGATCTGGCCGACAACGGAACCGACGGCACCTGCTGCCGCCGACACGACAACCGTTTCACCCGGCTTCGGGCGGCCAAGTTCGAGCAGGCCGAAATAGGCTGTAAGGCCCGTCATGCCGCAAGCGCCCAGCATCACCGGCAGATCGACCGGCAGGTCTTTCGGCAGCACGCTCATGGCGCGCAGGCCTTCATCGGCGATGCAGTAATCCTGCCAGCCGGTGAGGCCGCTCACCCGGTCGCCTTCCTTGTAGCGCACCGAATTGGACTTCACGACGACGCCGACACCGCCGCCACGCATCACCTCGCCAATGGCAACGGGCGGCATGTACTGATCCATGTCGCTCATCCAGATGCGGTTGGTCGGGTCGAGGCTCAGATAGAGCACACGCACCAGCGCCTCGCCGGGGCCGGGCTCCGGGATCGGCTGTTCCACGAAATCGAAGTTCGATCTTTCGATGCGCCCTGTGGGCCGTGTCTTCAGGCGGAACTGGCGGTTGACGTCGTTTTTCATGGTGTTTCCTTGACAGGGATGCGGGAGGGATGCCTCAGGGCATCACGATTTCAAACCAGAAGTCGAAGCGGTCGAGGAGCGAGAGCAGCTCCGCGAAAGGCGCTGCGTCACCTGTAATCACCACATTCTCATGCGGCAGGGTGATCTCGCCGGTGACGAGGTTCACGAGATCGCCGCGCGTGAGCGATACGGACGACGCCGATTTATCCTCGCGCTTCGGATAGAAATGGAAAACTGCGTTCTCGACGCGGACGAGGAAATGCTCGTCCGTATCGGTGAAGCGGAAATTGATCGTGAGTTCCCGCGCGCCAGCCTTCAGCCCGTTGAGCCGTACGGAGAGCGAATCCAGCAACTGCTCCGCAGGGAGCGTGCGAAGCTGGCCCGCGGCGCCCTGGCGCGGCTCACTCGAAGGCGGACGCGGATTGCGAAGCTCCATCGCCGCAGTGAGATAGAAGGCGCGCCACGGACCGGACTCCGCCTGATAGCCAAGCTGCTCCAGCGCATCGGCCTGCAGATGCCGCGCCTCGGCATTGGACGGGTCTGCAAAGACGAGGTGGTTCACGAGTTCTGCGACCCAGCGATAATCGCCCTTCGAGAAAGCCTCGCGACCCTTTGCCAGCAGAGCCTCCGCACCGCCTGCGAGATCGACATAGCGTTTTGCTGCCTCGACAGGCGGATGCTTGTGAAGATTGGCGGGGTTGCCATCAAACCAGCCGAGATAACGCTGATAGACCGCCTTGGCATTATGATTGAGCGTGCCGTAATAGCCGCGCGTGAACCATTCCGCTTCCAGCGTCGGTGGCAGCTTCAGCTCTTCGGCAATCTCCAACGGCGTGAGGCCGTGGTTTGCCATGCGCAGCGTCTGGTCATGCACATATTTGTAGAGATCGCGCTGCTTGCGCAGGAAGGAGACCGCCGCCTCGGCGCCCCAGCGCGGCCAGTGATGGCTTGCGAAAAGCACATCCGTCTTTGCGCCGAAAAGCTCGATCGCCTCGTCGATATACCAGCTCCACGCTTTTGCATCGCGCACCTGCGCGCCGCGCGGCGTGTAGATATTATGGAGGTGGCAGGAGCAATTCTCTGCCATGCAGAGTGCCTTGAATTGCGGAAAGTAGAAATTCATCTCCGCAGGCGCTTCCGTGCCGGGCGTCACCTGAAAGACGATTTCGACACCGTCAATCACCATGCGCGTGCCGGTTTCGGAAATGCTCACTGTCGGCGGCACAAGGCTCACCTGACCGAGCGACACCGTCTTGCCAAGACCTGCATCCACATGGCCGCGCGCATTGCGCGGCAGCAGCGCGCCATACATGTAGGTCGCGCGGCGGCCCATGGCATTGCCTGCCAGCACATTCTCGCTCACCGCTTCGGCGAGGAAGCCTTCCGGCGCAATGATCTGAAGGCCTTTCGCAATATCCTCATCGCTGATCACACCTTTCACGCCGCCATAATGATCGACATGGCTATGCGTATAGATGACAGCGGTGACGGGCTTGTTGCCGCGATGCTCCCGCAGCAGCGCGAGAGCCACTGCCGCCGGCTCTGCCGAGATCAGCGGATCGATAACGATGTAGCCCGTATCCCCTTCGATGAACGTGATGTTCGAGAGGTCGAAATTGCGGACCTGATAGATACCGGGCGTGACTTCAAAAAGGCCGTGGATCGAGTTGAGCTTCGCCTGACGCCAGAGGCTTGGATTGACCGTATCGGGGCAGTCGCATCCCTCACCTTCAAAGGCGAATGTGCCCATATCCCAGACGGCATGGCCATGCTCATTCAGCACTTTCGCATCTGGAATGGTGGCAATGAAGCCCTTGCGGGCAAGCTCGAAATCCTCGCCCGTCTCCGTTGGCAGGGTGCGTTTCAGCGCTTCCAGCGCCTCACGCGTTGCGGCGGTTGCATCTTTCGGCTGTTCCATGACCCCTCCTGCCCCGGCCTGTGGCCGTCTTCTTTGGCGGGAGGTTACATCGCCCCCGGTATGAGGCAAGCCATTTAGGCAGTCGCCCTGTCAGAAGAAAGGGCGAACTGGCAGACGAGGAACATCATGTCGAGTTCCGCCCCCGTTTTTGAGAGCGGTGCCAGAACAAGCTCGAAACGAAGGAAGCTCTTTTCCTGATGAAGCACCTCGCCTGCCCCGCGCAAGGGGCGGCGCAATTCGATCAGGCGCCCGGCAGCGCCTTTCCATCGTGCCACAATTTCGGGTGGCAGCACCGTATCAAGGGGGCGATTGTGGATGGAGCCGAAAACTTCCTCGAATTTTGCTCCGGCAAGACGGGGAAAGATATCGACAGTGCCGTTGGATCGTCTGATATCGAAAAGGCAGATATAGGGGAGAAGGCGCGGTATCTCCTCCGGGCGAATATCAGCATGAAGCGGCATTTCGCGGCCTGCGGCCTTTGCCTGCCAATAGGCGCAGCCCTCGCGCACTTCTGCCATCTCGAAATCAAGCTGCGTTTCAAGCGCGATAGGCGGCAGTATGGGCGCTCCCTGCCAAGCGCGGTTCGGGCCAGTCGACATCTGTTCCCTCCCTCCTTACCTTCGGGAAGCCTACCGCCCGAGAACACAGGATCAAAGCAACAATTCCCGCCAGGCTGACGGCATCTCTCAGTTGCGCGTGTTCACATCCCAAAGAATGGAAGCATCGGCATCGGCGAGCGTTTTGCAGCCGGTGAAAACCATCGCTACTTCAAGCTCTGCCCGCAGCATGTGAAGAACATGCGCCACGCCCGGCGCGCCCGCCGCTGCAAGCGCATGAATGGCCGGACGGCCGATCAGTACAGCGCGCGCGCCAAGCGCAATCGCCGTCAGAACATCGCTGCCGCGACGAATGCCGCCATCCATCAGCACAGGTACGCGGCCTTCCACTGCGCGGACAACACGAGGAAGCGCATCAAGCGTTGCAGGCAGCGCATCAAGTGTGCGCCCCCCGTGATTGGAAACGATGATGCCCGCCGCGCCCGCCGAAACAGCGCGTGTCGCATCGCGCGGATCGAGAATGCCTTTGAGCAGAACGGGCAGGCGCGTATTGGCGACAAGCCATGTGATGTCATCCCATGTGGGAGCCGCTTCGAGAATTGGCGTGCCGAACAGGGTGTTTTCCCCGGGTGCCGCAATGTGAGGCGGCAGATCTTTCATGCCGCGCAGATTGACCGGTTCGATGGAAGGCGGGCGCGCAAAGCCCTTGCGCTGCTCCTCATTGCGGATGCCGCTCACCGGCGCATCGACCGTGAGCACCAATGCGTGATAACCCGCTTCTTCCGCGCGGCGGACGAGCGACAGCGTGAACGCGCGATCCGGCTGGATATAAAGCTGGAACCAGAGCGGCTGCGTTGCCGCCGCAGCAATGTCTTCAAGCGATGTACTTGCCTGCGCGCTCACCACCATGCCACCGCCAAGAGCGGACGCAGCAACCGCTGTTGCGACTTCACCATCGGCGTGAGCGAGTTTCTGAAAGGCGACCGGAGCAATGAATATCGGGTGATCGAAGGTCGCGCCGAAGAGGTCGAGCTTTGTGTGCCCGCCCCTGAGATCAGCAAGCACGCGCGAAGTGAGGCGCTGACGGCGAAAGGCAGCGAGATTGTCGGCACAGGTAACGCCGTCCCCCGCCCAGCCGTTCAGATAGGCCCATATGCCTTCCGGCAGCCTTTCGCGCGCATATGGCTCGTAATCCGCCGCACAGGCAATCACGGACGGGATGCTTTCCAGCGGCGGTTTGAGGAAATGGCTCATCTCTTGAA
>NZ_JBATWS010000033.1:0-1659 GCF_049672805.1 Parvibaculum sp. | reverse complement strand
GAGTGCGATGAAATAGGCGAGCCAGCTCTCGATGCCGCCGCCGACGAGGGGGCCCCAGTAGAACTCTCCGAGTTTCTCACCCACGCCGATGATGAGGCCGCCTACGATGGCGCCCGGCACGGACGTAAAGCCACCGAGGATCAACACCGGCAACGCCTTGAGGCCGATGATCTGGAGCGCGAAAGACACATCGGAACGCGCGCCCCACATGATGCCGGTGGTCAACGCCACCACGCCCGCCGTGAACCACACGATGACCCAGATCTGATTGAGCGAGATGCCGACCGACAGCGCGGCTTTATGGCTGTCCGCGACCGCCCGCAACGCCCGCCCCACGCGCGTCTTCTGGAAGAAGACGGCAAGTCCCGCCACCATGATTGAGGCGATGAGCGCAGCGGCGATATCCAGCTTCTGCAGAGAAACGAAGCCGCCAAACATCTCAAATTCAACCGATCCCGACGGGAGGAAAAGTTCCTCGGTGATCATGGACTTCGGGTTGCCGCCGAAGACGAGTTCGCCAAGTCCGATCAGGAAATAGGTGAGGCCGAAGGTCGCCATGAACAGGATGATGTCAGGCTGGTTGACGAGCGGGCGCAACACGACCCGCTCCACACCCACCGCAAGCCCGTACATAATGGCGACCGTCAGGACGAGGGCGAGGAGGGCCGGAACGCCGATCTCGAACAAGCCGACAAGGGTCAGCGCCGCGAACACGACCATGATGCCTTGAGCGAAGTTGAGGACGCCTGATGCCTTGAAGATCAGCACGAAGCCGAGGGCAATCAGCGCATAGAGCACGCCCGAGACAAGCCCCTCCCACAATGTCTGGATCAGCAGGTCAGGTGCGCCGGCCATCTGTGCGAAGGGATCGATGAAGATGTTGTACAGGATGTCCATGGCGGGGCCTCAGTGCGGAACGCCGAGATAGGCGTCGATGACCTTTTGGTCGCTCTTGACTTCGTTCGGCATGCCGTCGGCGATCTTGCGGCCGTATTCCAGCACCACGATGCGGTCAGAAAGGTCCATGACCACGCCGATATCGTGCTCGATCAGCGCGATGGTGGTGCCGAACTGGTTGTTGACGTCGAGGATGAAGCGGCACATGTCCTCCTTCTCCTCCAGATTCATGCCGGCCATGGGCTCGTCGAGCAGCAGAAGCTCGGGCTCCATCGCCAGCGCACGGCCGAGTTCCACACGCTTTTGCAGGCCGTAGGGCAGGCGACCGACCGGTGTCTTGCGGATAGCCTCGATCTCGAGGAAGTCGATGATTTCCTCCACGAACCTGCGATGCTCGATCTCCTCGCGGAACGCCGGGCCGTGACGCAGCACTTGCCAGAAGAAGCCACGGTTCATCTTGAGGGTGCGCCCGGTCACGATGTTGTCGAGGGTCGACATGCCTTTGAACAGCGCCACGTTCTGGAACGTGCGGGCGATGCCCTGGCTGGCCGCTACCGAAGGGCGCATGCGGGCGCGCGTTGCTCCTTTGAAGGTGATGCGCCCTTCCTGCGGGTTGTAGAAGCCATTGATCACGTTGAGCATCGACGTCTTGCCCGCGCCGTTGGGCCCGATGATGGCGCGGATCTCGCCTTTCCGGATGTCGAACGACACGTCGGTGATGGCCATGACACCGCCGAAGCGCAACGAGACGTTCTCGACGTT
>NZ_JBATWS010000032.1:0-2665 GCF_049672805.1 Parvibaculum sp. | reverse complement strand
ATTGCCGCTCTTGCGGAAATTACGGGCGAGCGGATGCGGCTGCGCGGTATGGTGCTGACGCCGGATGGCTCGCAGGTGATCGAGACAGAGCGCGAAGGGCTGGCAAGTGAGGCAGCGCGTCTCGGCGCGGATGCGGGCGAGGAACTGAAGTCGCGTGCGGGACCGCATTTCTTTTCGGGAGTGTAAGCACCGATGCGCCTGCTTCTGACACGACCTGTCAGAGAGAGCGAGGCATTGGCCGCGCTGCTTCAGGCGCGCGGACATGACGTGCTGATTGCGCCGCTTCTTTCCATCCATCACCGGGAAGATGCCGAACTGCCGAAGCGCGATTGGCAGGCGCTGCTTGTTACAAGTGCGAATGGCGCGCGGGCGCTGGGGCATCTTGCGGATGAGGCGCTGAAATCCGTTCCGGTTGTGGCCGTTGGCGAAGCGAGTGCAGAGGCCGCGCGCGCGCAAGGCTTTCGTGATGTGAAGGCGGCGGGCGGCGATGTGCATTCACTTGATGCGCTTGCGGCGGAAATCCTCGATCCCGCAAAAGGCCCGCTTCTTCATGCGGCAGGCAGCGTGCTGGCAGGCGACCTCAAGGGGATGCTTGAGGCGCGCGGCTTCGATGTGGACCGCGTGGTGCTTTATGATGCGGAGAAGGCGGAAGGCTTCGCACCGAAAGCACGCGAGGCGCTCGCAAGCGGCGCGCTTGATGGCGTTCTCCTTTATTCACCCCGCACGGCGCGGCATTTCGCAACGCTGGTGAAGGCGGAGGGGGTGAGCGGCGGTCTTCATCGCGCGACTGCCTATTGTCTCTCCGCTGCCATTGCCGCCGAGATCGACACGCTCGGCTTCGCCGCGATCCGCATTGCCGACGAGCCATCCCAGGACGCGCTGCTTGCGCTTATTTCCGCCTGATTTCTTGCCGAAGCTTCAGCGAATCTGCCGCATCCCGCCCCGGAACTTCCTTCTGACCTTTGCGCATCCAAGCCTTTATAGTGGTGCCAGTTGCTGATGATCCCCTGAAGAAGGCCTCGCCATGAGTGATTCAGATAAAGAAAAAGGGCCGACGCCCGAAGGGAATGGCGCTGATAATGGCGCGCCAAAGGCCGAATATCTGAAGCCTGAGACAGCGGCGCGTGACAGCCGCCCGAAAACAGCAAAAGAACCGCGTGTGCTTGAAGGAAAGGCCGAAGAAGTGTCCGAAGAAAAACCCGGCAAGGCAGAAGCATCCGCCGCGAAGGAGAAGGCCGCCGCGCAGGAGCGGAAAAGCGGGGCCGGTTCGGCTGTTCTCGCAGGCGGTATTGCGGGACTTGGTGGCGCGGCGATTGCTGCGGCGGTGATCTGGTCCGGCGTGCTGCCGATCGGTGCGCGTGACAGCGAAACGCTTGCGGCGCTTTCCGCACGGATTGATGCGCTCGAAACATCTCAGGATGAGGCATCTGCCTCGCTTTCGCAGCGCATTGACGAACTTGCAACGCGGATCGACGGGGCGGAGCGCGACATTCAGAGAGTTGCTGAAGCACCGGGCAGCGCGGCGGAAACTGCGGCACGCTTCGAGGCGCTTGAGGACGAGTTGCAGACGCTCAAAAGCGCGCTGGGCGACACGCGCGACATGACGCGCGATCTGCGCGAGGCACTTTCTGCTCTTGAGGGACGGATGCCGCCCGAAGGGATCGGCTCGCGTGTCGAAAGCATTGATGCACTGGTGAAGGCGCTTGATCTCCGGCTTGCGTCGCTTCTTCCCGACATTGAAAAGATGGAAGCGCGTGTCGCCGCGCTCGAAGAAGAAGCGGAAGATCCTGATGCGGCAGCGCGCGCGGCGCTTGGCCTTGCGCTTGCCAATCTGGCGCGGGCGGCGGAAGGGGCTGGCTCTTTCGAGACGGAGCTTGGTGTTCTGCGCCGCTTCCTGCCGGATGAACCGGAACTTGCCGCGCTCAGGGAAAGTGCCAAATCCGGTGTGCCGACACGGGCCGCGCTTGAAGCGCGTTTCCCGTCGCTTGCACAATCCATTTTCGATACAGAGCGCCGCGCCACGGAAGACGGGCTCTGGTCGCGCTTTGTTTCCAATGCAAAGTCGCTGGTCACGATCCGGCGCACGGGCGAAATCTCGGGCGACACCAGCGAGGCGATTGTCGCGCGCATGGAAGAGCGCCTGAAGGTGCATGATCTTGGTGGCGCGGTGGCGGAAGCCGAAAAGCTGTCAGGCCCGGCAGCGGAGGCCGCAGGCGGCTGGATTGCAGAGGCAAAGGCGCGGCTCGAAACCGACAGGCTGGTGCGTGAGCTGAGCGCGCGGCTCGCGGGCGAGCTTGCCGGAATGAAAGGCTGACGCTGATGCTGCGCGCGCTTTACACCTTCCTCATCGTTGCCATTCTCTGCGGCATCGCGATCTGGCTTGCCGACAATCCGGGCGAACTCGTCATGCATTGGCGAGGCTATGAAATCCGCACGAGCTTTGTCATCGGCGTTGCGGCGATGGCACTTGCGGCCTTTCTTGTTCTGCTCGCCTATCGCATTGCGGTGAGCTTCATCGAAACACCGGCCAGCGTATCGCGCTTTCTTGAAAAGCGCCGCCAGCAGAAGGGCTTTCTCGCTCTCTCGCGCGGCATGGTGGCGGTGGCGGCAGGTGATGCGGCAGAGGCAAAGCGTCATGCCGCGCAGGCGCACAAGCTTCTTGATG
>NZ_JBATWS010000031.1:0-6353 GCF_049672805.1 Parvibaculum sp. | reverse complement strand
GATTGTTGTAGCCAAAGGAAGCACCGCGCTCGCACAGAATGGTCATGCCATTGCCCGCTGCCTCGCCGATCTTCGAGAGAATGTTGCGGCAGTCCCAGGGCGCAAGGAACTGGCCCTTCTTCACATGGAGGAGACCGCCAGCCTTCTTCGTTGCGCGTGCCGCAGCGACCACAAGGTCAGTCTGCCTGCAGAGAAAGGCCGGTATCTGCACAAGGTCTGCCACCTCGGCAACCGGCTCTGCCTGTTCAACCTCATGGAGATCGGTGCAGATCGGCACGTTGAAACGCTGCTTCACCTCGGCAAGCTGGGCAAGCCCGTCTTTCAGGCCCGGCCCGCGATAGCTTTTGATCGAAGAACGGTTCGCCTTGTCGAAGCTCGCCTTGAACACGAAGGGAAGGGACAGGTTGTCCAATACGCTTTTCAGATGTTCGGCGGTTGCCAGCGTGAGGTCGAGATCCTCAAGCACATTAAGCCCGGCAATGCAGAGAAGCGGCTCGCCATCGCCGATGGCCATGTTCCATTTGGGAAGCTTGAGAACAGTCATGATCTTGAATTGCTTTCTGTGTTGCAGGCCATTGGCGGCAGGCTAGTGCAGGTTCTTGCGCATGAAGCAGCGGCGTTCCATCGGCAGGCCCGCTCCTTCCTCGCGATAATGGGCGAGAAGAAGGGCCGGCGTCCACTCATGCCGGGCAATTTCCTCAAAGCCGCAGGAGGCATAGAAGGGCCCATTCCACGCAATGTCGCGGAAGGTGGAAAGTGTTACCGCCTGATCGCCCTTTTTCTCGGCCCAGTCGCACACGGCTTCAACAAGCTGACGCCCAAGCCCCTTCCGCCCATGCGCAGGGTGAACGGACAGCTCGTAAATATGCGTGTGCAGGTCAAGCGGGGCCGCAAGCAGGAAGCCTGCAGGTGCGCCATCCAATACAGCGATGAGAACGACACCGGCGCGCGCGGCTGCTTCGATGAAGTCGAGGTCGGTCGGATCATGCTCCGCAATTTCCGGCAGGCCGACTTCCGAAAAGAGAATGGCTGCTGCCTTCTCGATATCAGCCAGGCGGGCGAAGTCCTGTGCATTGGCTTCGCGGATCAGATAGGTCATGGCGTTGCCCTCAGGGACGTGACGCAGTTCAGGCCGTACCGGACAAAAGGAGACGGGTCGCCGCTTCCACATCGTCCTGCCGCATCAGACTTTCCCCGACAAGGAAAGTCCGTACACCGACATTGGCAAGTCGCTTCAGATCATCATGGGTGAAGATGCCGCTCTCGCCCACAACAAGCCGCTCTTTCGGCACAAGTGGCGCAAGACGCTCGGTGGTGGCTAGCGTCGTCTCGAAAGTCTTGAGGTTGCGGTTATTGATGCCGAGAAGCGGGCTCCTGAGCTGCAAGGCGCGCTCAAGCTCTGCCTCATCATGTACTTCCAACAGCACGTCCATGCCCCAGTGAAAGGCAGCATCTTCGAGTTCGCGCGCCTGATTGTCTGACACAGCGGCAAGGATGATGAGAATGGCATCAGCCCCCATCGCGCGGGCTTCCGTCACCTGATAGGTGTCATACATGAAATCCTTGCGGATGACGGGAAGCGACACGGCAGCACGCGCAGCGGAGAGATAGTCCGGCGCGCCCTGAAAGGAAGGCGCATCCGTGAGCACGGAAAGGCAGGCTGCGCCGCCCGCCTGATAGGCGCGGGCGAGGGCAGGCGGGTTGAAATCTGCACGGATAAGCCCCTTGGACGGGCTTGCCTTCTTGATCTCGGCGATTAGCGCGAATTCACCGGCCTCAACGCGCGCCGAAAGCGCCTTCGCAAAGCCACGCACGGGCGCCGCCTCGCGCGCTGCGGTCTCGAGGCTTGCGAGTGGCCGCGCCTTCTTTGCGGCGGCAATTTCTTCGAGCTTGTAAGTGCCAATTCTTTCGAGAATGTCAGTCATCGGACTTCCCGTTCGAAACGGCGACGAGCTTTGCAAGCGTCGCTTTTGCCGCGCCGCTATCGATCGCTTTGGCAGCGAGTGCGACGCCTTCTTTCAGATTCGTCACCTTGCCCGACACGATAAGAGCGGCGGCAGTATTGATCAGCACGATATCGCGATAGGCGCTCGGCTCGCCATCAAGCAGGCGGTGAATGGCAGCCGCATTCTCGGCTGGGTTGCCGCCCTTGAGGTCTTCGATGGTTGCGCGCTTCAGCCCCGCATCCTCGGGCGTCACCGCGAAGACGCGGATATTGCCATTCCTGAGTTCGGCAACGGTGCTGGGGCCGGTCGTTGTGATCTCGTCCATGCCGTCCGAGCCATGCACCACCCAGGCGCTTTCAGAGCCGAGATTGCGCAAGACTTCAGCGAAAGGCGCGACCCAGCCGGAATGGAAGACGCCGAGAAGCTGGCGCTTCACCATGGCCGGGTTAGAGAGCGGCCCGAGCATGTTGAAGACGGTCTTGATGCCGAGCTCGCCGCGCACGGGGGCCACATGCTTCATGGCGGAGTGATGCGCCTGCGCAAACATGAAGCCGATGCCGGCCTTCGCGATGCAGCGCTCAATGGCTGCAGGATCAATGTCGAGATTGACGCCAAGCTCCTGCAACGCATCCGCCGTGCCGGAAAGAGAGGAGGCCTTGCGGTTGCCATGCTTCGCTACGGGAATGCCCGACGCTGCAATGACGATGGAGGCAGCGGTCGAGATATTCCATGTGCCGAGCGAATCTCCGCCCGTGCCGACAATGTCGATGGCGTCAGCAGGTGCGGTGACGCGCAGCGCACGCTCGCGCATGACCTCCGCACCGGCGGTGATTTCATCGACCGTTTCACCGCGCACACGCAGGCCCATCAGGAAGGCAGCAATCTGCGCCGGGGTCGCCTCGCCTGACATGACGGTTTCAAAGGCCGCGCGGGCCTGTGCCGCGTCGAGCCGGGCGCCATTGGCAAGCTCCGCGATAATGCTTTTCAAATCAGTCATTTACCCTTTTTTCCCCGGCCGCTCGTCTTTCTCATCTTCGGGATTGAGGGGGTCATAGCACAGAAGGAAACGCAGCCAAAACCGCGGCGGTCAGACGAACTCCCGCACATTCATGCCCGCGATCTGGAGGAAATTCCGCAAAAGATCATGGCCATGATCGGAGGCAATGCTTTCCGGGTGAAACTGCACGCCGAATATCGGCAATTCCTTGTGCTGCATGGCCATGATGATGCCGTCAGCCGTCCAGGCTGTGATTTCGAGCATGTCCGGCAGGCTTTCACGCTCCACGATCAGCGAGTGATAGCGCGTTGCCGCAAGCGGGCTTGGCAGATACTGGAAAAGCCCTTTGCCGCCATGGTGAATGTCGCTCACCTTGCCATGCATGAGCACGGGCGCGCGAACGATCTTGCCACCAAAGGACTGTCCGATTGCCTGATGGCCGAGGCAGACGCCGAGAAGCGGAATGCGGTGGGCCGCCGCTGCCGCAACGAGTTCAAGACAGATACCGGCCTTGTCCGGGTCGCAAGGGCCGGGGGAAAGCACGATCGCCTGCGGCCGTTCGGCAAGCGCCTCCCGAACGGTGATCTTGTCATTGCGGTGAACCTGCGCCTCGGCCCCAAGCTCGCCCAAAAAGTGAACGAGATTGTAGGTAAAGCTGTCGTAATTATCGATGAGCAGCAGCATGGCGAACCTTCCGCCGCCGGGAGGGCGGCTTTTGTAATTATATTGGGGCCGGCCCCGCAGGGCGGCAAGATGCTCTATTGCCGCTTGCCAGCCTGTGAAGCGTAGCGGACGGCTTCTTCCGCGGCGCGGAACAGAGCCTTGGCCTTGTTGACGCTTTCCTGATGCTCGCCTTCGGGCGTTGAATCCGCGACCACGCCGCCGCCCGCCTGCACATACATCTTGCCATCCTTCACAATGGCGGTGCGCAGCACGATGCAGGTATCCATTTCGCCCGCAGCCGAGAAATAGCCGACACAGCCCGCATAGGGACCGCGCTTCTCAAGTTCGAGTTCGTCGATGATTTCCATCGCGCGAACCTTCGGCGCGCCGGACACCGTGCCTGCGGGGAAGCCCGCCACCAGCGCGGAGATCGCGTCATAGGCCGGGTCCAGTTCACCCTCGACATTGGAGACGATGTGGATGAGGTGAGAGGTGTACTGGAGTGCGAAACGCTCGGTCGCTTCCACCGTGCCGATCTTCGAAACGCGGCCCACGTCATTGCGACCGAGATCCAGCAGCATCAAATGTTCGGCGCGTTCCTTTGGGTCGGAAAGCAGTTCGGCTGCAATTGCCTCGTCTTCGGCCTTGTTCTTCCCGCGATGGCGCGTGCCTGCAATCGGGCGGATCGTGACGCGATTGTTCCGCACGCGAACAAGAATCTCCGGGCTGGAGCCGACAATCGAGAAATTCTCGAAATTGAGGAAATAGAGGAAGGGCGAGGGGTTGATCCGCCGAAGCGCGCGATAAAGCGAGAAGGACGGAAGGGTGAATGGCGTTTCAAAGCGTTGCGAAAGCACGACCTGAAAGATGTCGCCCGCCGCAATATATTCCTTCGCCCGTTCCACCATGTCGAAATAGGTTTCGGGCGGCGTGTTCGAATGTGGCTCCGCTATAGGAGCAATATCGGTTTCCTGGCGCCCGTGAGGAACGGCGCGCTCGAAATCAGTAATCACATCCGAAAGCCGCTCGCTGGCACGCGCATAGGCAGCCTTCGCACTCACCTTTGCGTCGGGGCGGACAGGGGTGACCACCGTGATTTCATCCTTCACGGAGTCGAAAACGCAAATGATGGTGGGGCGAATGAAAATGCCATCCGGCAGGCCGAGCGCATCCGGGTTCTCGTTCGGCAGATGCTCCATCAGGCGCACCGTGTCATAGCTCATATAGCCGAACACGCCCGCTGCCATGGGCGGCAGTTCTTCCGGCAGATCGATCCGCGATTCCTCAATGAAGGCGCGCAGGCTCGCCAGCGCACCGCCCGTGCAGGGTTCGAATGTCCCGTCTTCAAGGCGCGCCTTGCGGTTGATCTCCGCCTTGTCGCCATGCGTGCGCCAGATCGCGTCGGGGTTCAGCCCGATGATCGAATAGCGATTACGCGCATCGCCCCCTTCCACGGATTCGAGGAGGAAGCTGTTCGGCTTGTCATCCGCAATCTTGAGCATGGCGGAGACGGGCGTATCGAGGTCGGCGACAAGGCGCGTATAGACTACCTGCGCCTTGCCTTCATTATATGCAGCCTCGAAAGCATCAAATTCGGGTGAGATCATAGTCTGCTGTCCGAAGCGGTCAGTTGTTGCAGCAGGCCCTGATTGACCGTCACACCGAGTTTCTGCTGATAGCCCATCACAAGCGTCTGGAGCAGGTCAGCCCCCATGGAGTCCGCGAGGGCGGCCTTTGCCTGCTCATAGCTGCCTGAGGTTTCATCGGTCTGCGGTGAGCGGACATCGCGAACCTGCATCAGCAGAATGCTGTCGCCCACGCCGACCGGTCCCCAAGTAAACCCGCCTTCGGGCGCAGCGAAGAGTTTGGTGACCGCAATGCGCGAGAAGGTGTCGTTCTGGGCCTGACGCTGGATGCCGGGCATGGTGAGCACGCTGCGGCCCAACTCGTTTGCCAGTACGTCGAAGCTCTCGCCCGCATTACCGCGATCGGCCAGGCGCTGCGCCAGGGCTTCAAGCTCGGCTGCGCGCTTACGGTTCTTCCAGAGCGAGACGATCTCGTCGCGCACTTCCTCGAGCGGGCGGCGCTCTGCGGGGGTTACTGCGTCAACCGACACCCAGTAATAGCCTTCCTTGCCGCTATCGAGCGGAGGAATCTGGTCGCCTTCCATATTGTCGAACACGGTATCGAGAAGCTGCGGCAGATCAGGAAGCTCTACCGTCGCGCCATCACGCGTCCGGCCCTGACGGGTCACACCGGTGAACCGCTTCACGGTCGTATCATAGCGTGCGGCAATATCGGCCAGCGGCTCGCCACCAGCGCGCGCATCCTCGATCGCATTCTGGATGTCGTAAATCTGGTCGCGGGCAATTTCGATCTTGAGAGAGGCAAGAAGCTCGTCCTTCACACCTTCAAAGGTGCTGGGCACGCCTGCTTCGATCCCCTCAACATGCAGGATCGACCAGCCGAGCGGGCCGCGAACGGGCGCGCTCCACGCACCGCTTTCAAGCGCAAAGGCCGCTTCTGCGAGATCCGGCGCGAGCATGTCCGCGCGCGAGACTTTGCCGAGCGAAATGTCTTCTTTCTTGAGGCCGAGTTCATCGGCAATGACGGTCGCCGTCGTGCCGTCCCGCAGGCGCGCAAGGGCAGCATTGGCCGCATCTTCGCTCGGAAAGGTGATCTGCATCACCTCGCGCCGCTCCGGTACGTCATACTGGCTGCGCCGCTCATTATAGGCAGCCTGAAGC
>NZ_JBATWS010000030.1:0-3258 GCF_049672805.1 Parvibaculum sp. | reverse complement strand
GCTTCGGAGAATGTTGCTTCTGTCGATCTGCGCTGGCCCGCTCCGCGCCGCTTCGATGAGCCGGGCGACACGACTTTCGGCTACACGAATGAAGTGGTCTGGCCGCTGCTTGTCGAGCCTGTCGAGGCAGGCGCGCCGGTGACGCTTCGCCTCACAGTGCAATATGGCGTCTGCGCAAAGATCTGCATTCCCCGTGAGGATGAAATTGAACTGGTGATACCGCCCGCGTCGGCGGAAGGAAATGCGCCCTCTGAAAACGCCGCTGCAACGAAACTGCGTGCCGCCCTTGCGCGCGTGCCGGTGGCGGCTGCCGATCCCGATATTCTCGATATTCGCTGGCGGGAGAACACCGCGCCTACGCTCGACATGGAACTGAAGGGCTGCGGTGCCGGTTGTGTACCGCCGCAACTGGTGATCGAGGAGCCGCACCATATATGGTTTGGTCCGCCCGAGGTCAGGCGGCATGGAGATCATGTTCGTTATTCCATGCCGGTCGAAGTGCTCTCCCCGGGCATGATCGAAGGCGAGGAGCTTGTGGTCATCCTTTCGGATGAAAAGGACGCGCTTCTCATCCGCCGGAAAATGTAACGCCGGGAAGGCTGGTGCCGCCCTGCGAATGGGTCTTTAATGCGGCCCTTATTCTGCGGGCACCGATCCCGCGCCGATAGCACCCCGGAAACAGGAGGAGGTTCCCATGGCCATCAAAGTCGGAGACAAGATACCCGAAGCGACCCTGATGCAGATGACAGACAAGGGTCCGGCCCCTGTGAAGACGGGTGAATTCTTCAAGGGCCGCAAGATCGTGGTCTTCGCGCTGCCCGGTGCGTTCACGCCGACCTGCTCCAACCAGCACCTTCCCGGCTTCGTGAAGAGCGCCGACGAGATTCGCGCCAAGGGCGTGGATGAAATCGTCTGCCTCTCCGTCAACGATGCTTTCGTGATGGGCGCATGGGGCAAGCAGCAGGGTGCGGATGGCAAGGTCACCATGCTGGGCGACGGCAATGGCGACTTCACCAAGGCGCTTGGCCTTGATTTCGACGGCTCGGGCTTCGGCATGGGTACGCGCTCGCTGCGCTATTCCATGCTGGTGGAAGATGGCGTCGTAAAGACCCTCAACAAGGAACAGAATCCCGGTGAGGCGAAAATCTCCGGCGCAGAAAATATTCTGAGCCAGCTCTAATCCCACTCGCGAAATGAATAAAGGCAGCCTCTTGCAAAAGAGGCTGCCTTTTTGTTTTCGCGGAGCGGCTTATTTGCAGTAGGGCGCCATGCCCTGCCGGGCGAGCGCATCGGCGCGGTCATTTTCCGGGTGATCAGAATGGCCCTTCACCCAATGCCATGAGACATCGTGCCGCTCGATCGCCGTTTCGAGGCGCTGCCAGAGTTCAGCGTTTTTCACCGGCTTCTTCGCCGCTGTCTTCCAGCCGTTCTTCTTCCAGCTGTGAATCCATTTCGTGATGCCATCCTTTACATAGGTCGAATCCGTGTGGATGCGCACTTTCATGCCCCGCTTCAGCGCCTCCAGCCCCTGAATGGCGGCCATCAGCTCCATGCGGTTATTTGTGGTGTCGGCTTCGCCGCCGCAAATCTCCTTCTCATTGCCCTTGTAGAGCATGAGAACACCCCAGCCACCCGGCCCCGGATTGCCAGAGCAGGCGCCATCCGTATAAAGATCAACGACATCATCGCTCATGCGTCGAGCCCATAGCCTGCGGGCGAAGTGATGCTGCGATGAAAGCGAAGGCGCAGAAGATATTCATTCGGATTTTTCGGTCGGACAAATGCGCCTTCCGGATGATTGATCCAGTCATAAAGCCGCGTCAGCAGAAAGCGCATCGCGGCACCCCGCGCGAGCAGGGGAAGGGCGGCAAGCTCGTCCTTGCCGAGCGGCCGCACCTGCGCATAGGCCTGAAGCAGCCCCCGCGCCTTGGTGATGTTGAATGACCCATCCTCCTCAAAGCACCAGGCATTGAGACAGATGGCAAGGTCATAGGCGAAGGCGTCGTTACACGCGAAATAGAAATCGATGAGGCCCGAAAGCCTGTCGCCAATGAAAAACACATTGTCGGGGAAGAGATCGGCATGAATGACGCCGGAAGGAAGATGGCGCGGCCAGTCTCTCGACAGTTCGGCAAGTTCTTTTTCAATCTCTGCAGCAAGGCCCGGCTTGAAACCGTCAATCCCCTCGCGGCAGGAAAGAAACACACCGCGCCAGCCCTCGACATCAAGCGCATTGCGGCGCGAGAGCGCAAAGCCGTCTCCGGCGAGGTGGAGTTCGGCAAGCGCTCGCCCGACTTCAACGCAATGGCGCGGCTGCGGCCTGCGAACGGAAACACCGTCGAGAAAGGAGATGATCGCTGCCGACCGCCCGGCGAGATGGCCCTGCATCTCGCCCGTCCGGCTGCGGATGGGTGTCGGGCAGGAGAGGCCGCGTTCCGCCAGGTGGTTCATCAAGCCGAGAAAGAAAGGCAGTTCCTCTTCCGCCACACGCTTTTCATAAAGCGTGAGAATGTAGAACCCTTTGTTTGTATGGAGCAGGAAATTGGAATTCTCGACGCCTTCAGCAATGCCCTTGAAGGAAAGCAGATCGCCCAGATCATAGGTGGCGAGAAAAGCGCGCAGTTCCTCATCGCTGACTTCCGTATAGACCGCCATATTGCCCCCGTCAGCCTGCCAGCACGCGCGGCAGCTTGAACTGCACCGCTTCGCGCCGCACGGATACTTCCTCGACCGTTACATCGAAGCGTTCCTTGAAGGCAGCAATGACTTCATCGACGAGAATATCCGGCGCACTTGCTCCGGCGGTGAGGCCGACAGTCGCCGGATTTCCGAGCGCCGCCCAGTCAATATCGGCGGCCCGCTGAACCAGCGCCGCATAGACGCAGCCGGAGCGTTCGGCGACTTCAACAAGCCGCATCGAGTTGGATGAGTTCGGCGCACCAATGACGAGCATCGCGTTCACCCGCGGCGCAATTTCCTTCACCGCTTCCTGCCGGTTCGTCGTGGCGTAACAAATATCTTCCTTGTGCGGCCCGGCAATGGAGGGGAAACGGCGGCGCAGCACGGCAACGATCCCCGCCGTGTCATCAACGGAGAGCGTGGTCTGCGTCACGAAGGCAAGCTTTTCCGGGTCACGCGGCTCGAATCTCTCTGCATCCGCAACCGTCTCGATCAGCTTCACGCTGCCTTCCGGCAACTGCCCCATCGTGCCGATCACTTCCGGGTGGCCGGCATGGCCGATCAGCACGATTTCAAGCC
>NZ_JBATWS010000029.1:0-1689 GCF_049672805.1 Parvibaculum sp. | reverse complement strand
AATCGGCGCGCGCTCACTGGACGCGCCTGAGTGGACCGAAGAGGGAGAAATTTCGGTTTCACCACATCTCAACGGATGAAGTATTCGGCTCCCTCGGTCCTGAGGGCGCTTTCAGCGAAACCACCCCCTACGCCCCGAACTCGCCCTACTCTGCCTCGAAAGCCGGGTCCGATCACCTTGTTCGCGCCTGGTATGAGACCTATGGCCTGCCGACCGTCACCAGCAATTGCTCCAACAATTACGGGCCATACCAGTTTCCCGAAAAGCTCATTCCCCTGATGATCCTGAATGCGCTCGAGGGAAAGCCCCTGCCCGTTTATGGCAGCGGGGAGAATGTGCGCGACTGGCTCCATGTGGAGGATCATGCACGCGCCCTTCTCGCAGTTGCGACACGCGGAAAGCCCGGCGAAACCTATTGCGTCGGTGGAAACGAAGAGCGCACGAATATTGAAGTTGTCCGCGCTGTCTGCGCCCTGCTCGATGAAATGCTGCCGGAGTCAGAACACAGGCCTCATGCCGATCTCATCAGCTTTGTCACTGACCGGCCGGGCCATGATGGGCGGTATGCGATAGACGCCTCCAGGATTACGCGCGAACTGGGCTGGCAGCCGCGCGAGAACTTCGAGAGCGGCCTGCGCAAAACGGTCGAGTGGTATCTTGAAAACCGGACATGGTGGGAGCGTGTACGTTCAGGCTCCTATCGCGGCGAACGTCTCGGCCTCGCAGCGAGCGCTGACTGACATGCGGTCTGCGCGCCTGCTCATCACCGGATCGCAAGGACAGGTAGGACGAGAGCTTGTCGCGCGAGGAGAGACTGCCGGGTTTGAAGTCATCGCTCTCGCCCGGAACGATCTGGACATTTCAGATGCGAGCGCCGTTGCACACGCCATAGCGGATGCCACCCCGGATATCGTGATCAATGCGGCTGCCTACACGGCCGTTGATCGCGCAGAAAGCGAACCCGAAATCGCGCATGCGGTAAATGCGGCGGGCCCCGGCCATATTGCCAGAGCCTGCGGAAATGCCCGCATCCCCGTTTTTCATATTTCCACTGACTATGTGTTCGACGGTATGGGGACCCGGCCTTATCGTGAAGACGATCCCGTTGCGCCACAGGGCGTCTATGGGGCAAGCAAGGCGGCGGGTGAAGAAGCCGTACGGAAAGCGGCTGAACGACACCTCATTCTGCGCACATCATGGGTTTTCAGCGTTCACGGAAACAACTTCGTAAAAACCATGCTGCGTCTTGCTGGGGAAAGGGAACAACTTTCCGTTGTCAACGATCAGCACGGCTGCCCGACTGCAGCAGGAGATATAGCAACCACACTGCTCACTCTTGCTGCTCGCTCTCTCACCAACCCGGATGGATTTCCGTGGGGCACCTTTCACTTCTGCAATAGCAGCGAGACGACATGGCACGGCTTTGCAAGCGCGATTGTCGAAGGTGCATCGCAACGCGGCGGCCGGCGCGTACCCGTTCGCGGTATTTCAACCGCAGAGTATCCGACTCCCACCAGACGGCCCGCCTATTCTGTTCTGGATCGCCAAAAGATCGGACAGGCTTTCGGCATTACGCCGCGGCCCTGGAGCCACGCTTTGGAAGAAGTGCTCGATGCGCTGACAGGCACAGCACGCCGGTGACAAATTTCAAATAAGGAAACAGAGATGAAAGGCATCATACTGGCAGGC
>NZ_JBATWS010000028.1:0-2468 GCF_049672805.1 Parvibaculum sp. | reverse complement strand
GAATGCCGCTCGTCTCGCGGCTGCCTTCGCGCACAGCCCATGAGGCTTCAACATAGGGCAGCGAGACGATGAAGATCAGGTAGCAGAGCGGCCATATCAGAAAGATCGTGCCGAGCAGATCAACCCATGCTTTCGCGCGGAGCGACATGGTGCGATAGAACACATCAACCCGGACATGGCCGTTATGCAGCAGCGTGTAGCCTGCAACGAGCATGAACAGGAAGCCGTGCATATAGACGATGGATTCCTGCATCCAGATCGAGCCGATGCCAAAGACATAGCGTTGCAGCACAACGATGAACTGCACCAGCACCATGAGAAGCGCGAGGAGGGATACCACGCGACCGACATGCTCATTGAGCGCGTCGATCCATCCGGCAAGGCGGGTGAGTGCGTTCATGGTGTTCGATCCCTTATGCCGCTTCAGGAACGGCGCGCTTCCACGAAGCCCTCGTCGCCGATGCGCGTCCACTCGCTCGTCGTTTCGAGGAAGTTGAGGAAGCTCTGATAGACCTTGGCGGTGAAGGGGTCTTCCTTCGCTGCGTCTTCCAGCACTTCGCGCGACGTTTTCTTGAGAGCGGCGACGACTTCGTCGGGGAAGCGGCGGAGTTGGACGCCATGCTTCTCGACGAGTGTTTTCAGCGCCGCGCCGTTATGCGCGTTGTATTCGGCAAGCGTGTAATCATTCTCGGCGGCGCAGGCGGCGCGGACGACGGCCTGTTGCTGCTTGGTGAATGATTCCCACACATTGAGGTTGAAGCCCGCCGCAAGGCTTGAACCCGGCTCATGGAAGCCCGGCCAATAGAAGTATTTGGCGAGGCGGAAAAAGCCGAAGGCCATGTCGTTCCACGGGCCTACCCATTCGGCAGCATCGATAGTGCCATTCTGCAGGGCAGGGAAGATATCAGGTCCGGCAAGCGTGACGGAGGCCGCGCCCAGACGGCGCATGACTTCGCCGCCAAGGCCGGGCATGCGGATCGAAAGGCCTTTCAGGTCATCGAGCGATTTGATCTCGTTGCGATACCAGCCGGGAAGCTGCACGCCCGTATTGGCGCACATGAAGGGCTTGATCTTGAAGCCGGCTGCAAGCTCGTCCCACAGTTCCTGTCCGCCGCCGTGATAGATCCATGCGTTGATCTCGGCAGCCGTCATGCCGAAGGGCACGGCAGTGAAGAAATTGTATGCCTTGGATTTGCCCTGCCAGTAATACTCCGCACCATGATAGATGTCGGCAGCACCGGAGGAGACGGCGTCAAAGCTCTCAAGGGCGGGAACGAGTTCGTTTGCCGCGAAGACCTTGATGTCGAGTTCGCCGTCCGTCATCTCACGGATGCGGGTGGCAAGGCGCTCCGCCGAGACGCCAAGGCCCGGATAGTTCTTCGGCCAGGTCGTCACCATTTTGAGAGGAGGCCGTTTGCGCTGCGCAATGGCCGGTGCAGGCAGAGTGGCGGCGGCAAGGCCCGTCAGGCCAACGCCTGCGAGAAACGAACGGCGTTTCATAGATTGCTCCCGGTCTTCATCCCCCGGCAGCCGGTAATGGCTGCCTCCCCTTATTGAAGGGGTACAATTTTCGCGCAGAGTATATGCAGGTGCGCGCGCCGCGCAATGATAGGGGAGCCCTCCGGCGTCATTTAAAGGGAGACGGGCGGTGAGAGCTTCTTCCACTCATCGCCGGAAAGAGCCTCTAGCGGCTGGAAACGCGCCTTGTAGGACATTTTCCGCGAACCATCGACCCAGTAGCCGAGATAGACATAAGGAAGGCCCATCCGGCGCGCGCGCTCTATGTGGTCGAGCACCATCCATGTGCCGAGGCTGCGGCCCGTGTCGAGCGGATCATAGAAGCTGTAAACCATCGACAGCCCGTCCGAGAGTATGTCGGTGAGCGCGGTGGCAATGAGCTTGCCCGGCGTTCCGCTTTCGGAGGGCAGCCTGTATTCTACAAGCCGCGTCTCGATGGTCGTGTCCTCGATCATCGACACATAGTCCATCTGCGACATGTCGGCCATGCCGCCATCTGCGTGACGCGTGTCGAGATAGCGGCGGAGCAGATCATATTGTTCGGCAGAGGCGCTGGGCGGCACGATCTCGGTGCGGAGATCGGCATTGCGCGCGAGAACGCGGCGGAAGGTACGGCCCGGGTGGAAATCATCAACCACCACGCGAACCGAGATGCAGGCCTGACAGCCCTCACAAGCAGGGCGATAGGCGATGTTCTGGCTGCGACGGAAACCTGCCTGCGAGAGCATGTTGTTCAGCGCGGCAGGTTCATTGCCAAGAAGATGCGTGAAGACCTTCTTCTCGTAGCGGCCTGCCAGATAGGGGCAGGGTTGCGGCGAGGTTATGTAGAATTGTGGAAACCTTGTGCGGGAGTGGTCCGTCACTGGTGTTCTCGCTTGCTGCCCGATCGTCGCGCGGGTTTGGCCGCCCTTAAATAAAGCATAGGACAGCCGGGCAGGAATGACGAGAGG
>NZ_JBATWS010000027.1:0-2101 GCF_049672805.1 Parvibaculum sp. | reverse complement strand
TCGCTGTCGTGATTGTCCATTACAGTGGCGACGAATTTGCTGCCGCTTGTACGCGGCCAGCCTTTCACCTCTGTGCCAAGATCCTTGATGAGAAAGGGCACGCCGTTGAAGGGGCCATCCGACAAATCACCTTTCGCCTTTTCACGCGCTTCGTCATAAGCCTTGTAGACAATGGCATTCAACGTGCCGTTGTGGCGTTCGGCACGTTCAATGGCCGCGTCGATGAGTTCGAGCGGTGTCACCTCGCCCTTCTTCACCAGTTCGGCAAGGCCGAGGCCATCATGATCTGCATATTCGGGAAAGCTCACTTGCGGTTCTCCTCAATTCCAGATGGCTGGGTGACGGTCTTTCCAGGGCATTTCCTGCTCAAGCTGCGCGGCGAGGCGGAAGAGCGTTGCCTCATCGCCATAGCGCGCAGAGAACATCATGCCGACAGGCAGCCCGCTTTCAGACATGCAGAGCGGCAGCGAGAGGGAAGGCTGGCCGGTGATATTCTGGATCGGCGTGAAGGGCACATAATCCGCAGCCGGAGCGAAAGCCATCATCGGATCCGGCTCGTTGATATTGATGGTGCCGAGCGGAATGGGCGGCGCGGCGAGGGTGGGCGTCAGCCAGACATCATACTTCGTCATGAAGGCGCCGACGCGGCGGGTGAGGTTTTGCGCCTCCTTTACCAGCATCAGATATTGCGCGGCACTAATGGATTTGCCGACTTCATAAAGGCCGCGTGTCAGCGGTTCGAGTTCATTTTCTTCCGGCCCGCGGCCACGGCGCGCGGCTTCGCCCTCGATTTCAGAGGCGAGCCATGATGCCCAAAGCGGCAGGAAGAGGCTCGCCGGTTCATCCGGCTTCAAGGCCGGTGCGTCTTCCACAACATCATGGCCGAGAGCGGCAAGTCGCTTTGCGACTTCTTCCACGCCCTTCACACAATCCGCGTGAAGCAGGGCGCCATTTGCATTCTTTTTGCTGAAAGCGATGCGCAGCTTGCCGGGTTCGCGCTTTATCTCTTCGAGATAGGGGCGCTCAGGAGGCGGCGCCATGTAGGGGTCGCCCGGCTCTGCGCCTTGCGTAGCGTCGAGCATTGCAGCACTGTCGCGCACGCTGCGGGTGACGACATGTTCATGGCAGAGGCCGCTCAGCACATCGCCGTAGTCCGGCGCGAAAGAGGTGCGCGCGCGTGAAGGCTTGAGGCCGACAAGGCCGCAGCTTGACGCGGGAATGCGGATCGAGCCGCCGCTGTCATTCGCATGGGCAAGCGGAACGATGCCCGCCGCAACGGCAGCGGCTGCACCGCCCGAGGAGCCGCCAGTGGAGTGGTTCACATTCCACGGATTGCGCGCCGGGCCGTAAAGCGCGGATTCCGTTGTCGGAAGCAGCGTGAATTCCGGCACGTTGGTCTTGCCGAGAAAGCTGACGCCCGATGCGCGGAAGCGGCGGGCAAGCGCCGAATCCTCGCTTGCCGGTGTCTCTGCGCGAAAGCGGGAGCCGAGGCGGCTTGGATACCCGGCAATATCGCCAAAGGCATCTTTCAGCAGAAAGGGCACGCCCTTGAAAGCGCCATCTGCGGGTGCTTTGGCCATGGAGCGGCCGAGATCATAAAGCTTCAGGACGACAGCATTGAGGGCCGGGTTGTGCTTTTCGATGCGTGAAATGGCTTCTTCTGCCAGTTCACTCGCACTCACCTCGCCCTTGCGGACGAGTTCCGCGAGTCCAAGACCATCATACGAGGCGTATTCCCTGATACCCATGGCGATGCGCTCCCCCTCCTTTGTATTTGTTGTCTGGAAGCTTAGCGTCACTCACCGGATCGTCAAATCAGGCGTCGTTGTTCTCCGGCATCTTCGCGGTAGCCGGGATTTTCCACGGATAGGGGGGTGTGCCTTCAAACACCGGGCCCTCGATGACGGGTTCGGCGCCGCTTTCCCATGAGGGAACGCGGAAGCGCGCGCGGCGCAGAACGGGCGAGCCTTCCGGCCCCTCATCGCGGCCGACATCACCCACATTCACCTGCTCGACCGTCGTTGCGTCTTCCGTCAGCGTGATGATGGAAAAGCCGTGTGCACGGGAGTCTATATAGTCAAGGCCGGGACTGGCATTCGGA
>NZ_JBATWS010000026.1:0-3744 GCF_049672805.1 Parvibaculum sp. | reverse complement strand
GGTGTTTCAAGTGCCATTATCGTTTCCCCCCGGATTGATCGTCTATTTGAGTGACAGCAGATGCCCACGCGAAGGGTCGATGTTTCCCGCCAGCATGTCCGCATAGGTTTTTGCAATGGCGTCTTCGCCCGCTCCTCGCTCAAGCTTCATCCATCTGGATGATGCTGCCGCAAATGCGTTCCAGCTCTCGCCAAGCCGCTTCTCATAGCCCTCACGTCCCCATTCCTCCGTGCGCTTTTTCATCTGATCAGGCGCGAAGAAGAAGCGCGGTGCGGCGCCGGGCAGACTGGAAGGCGCGCGGGGTGCATCCTTGTGCGAGATGCCGACTGCCGTGCTTTCAACGAGCCTGTCGCCGAAATGATGATGGATGGCAGAGAGCACCGCCCCATCGCCCGCAAAATCAACCGCCGCCGTAGGAAGGGAGGCATCAAGGCTCTCGATCTCGTCATAGGTGACGACCTTGTCATAGAAGCCGAGGCCTTCGACGAAGCCCTTGTTCCGCGCCGATGTAAGGCCGCTCACGGCGGGGCCGGAGGGGCGGCGCTGATGCAACGAGTAACCAAGGCCCAGTCCCGTCTTTGACGAGGCGCTGATGCTCAGCACCTGTTTTGCGCCGAAGAAACTGTTGTCGGCGAGCCAGTCATCGATGAGGAAAGATGTTGTGTAGAGCGGGCGCAGGATCGGTTCGAGATCCTCATGGGCCCGTTCGCCCGTCACCCGAACATAGTTGTTGTAAACAGGATGCAATTCCCGCCGCTGCTCATAGAGATCGAGGAAGCTCCCGGCGCTGATTTTCTCCGGCTGCATCACAAGATGCGTCGCCATAGGCAGATAGCCGTAAATGCGCTCGCCTTCCGCGATGGCCGGACAGTTTGATTTGATAAGACGCGCAAAACCCCAGACCGGGATCTTTCCCCAGCCCGCTTCGGCGGGAAAGAACGACCAGTAGTTGAGCATGTCACCTGCCACCGCATAGGTGATGTTGTTGGCGGTGAGTGCAAATTTCTCGATTTCGGCGAGAACCTGTCCGGCCCCGAGGCTGGCCGTCCTGTCGGTCCACCGGCTTTTTCCAAGGTCTTGCCGATTGACCACAAATTCCCGGATATGAATGCTCATCTGGTCTCCTCCCGAGCCGCATCAATGAGCGCGCATCGTCTCATATTCCGGGCGCGGACGCCCTGCAAATCCGCTTCGACAAGCTCGCTTGACCGGCCTCGGGAAACCGCCGATAAAGTGACACTGGTAATGTCAATATAATTGATCCCGTCCCGTCGTCAATCGGGAGGGGCAGGGAGACGCTGATGAAAGTCGAAAACGCGAACCACCCGAGCGACGAGCAGATGAAAGAGTTCTTCGCCCGCGCCGGCACGGATCAGGATGGTCCCGTCGTCATGGTCAATCTGCTGAAATTCCGCGAGCGGGCGGCCTATCCTGATGGACGTGACGCCCATCTGAGCGGCTTTGAGGCCTATGCGCGCTATGGCGTCGAGGTGAAAAAGATCGTGGAGGGGCTTGGCGGCAAGATGCTTTATGCGGGCGCGGTTGACGGGCTGATGATCGGCCATGTCGAAGAACTGTGGGACCAGGTTGCGCTTGTCCGGTATCCTTCCCGCAAGACCTTCTTCGATATGGTGATGATGCCGGAATACAGGGCCATCGAGGTCCATCGCGAAGCCGGGCTCGCGGGCCAGCTCAATATCGGTGTCAACACCCTGCTGGGCGGCTGATCCGGCTCTTCCTCTCTCCTTTGGCCTTGTAGCCATTGCGCGCGCAGCGCATCATACCGTTCTGCCGTAACGGAAAGAGAGCGTCCGGGGCAGCCTTCCGGGGAGGGAAGGACGGGTGCAGAAGAAACAGGCCGGGGAGGGCATGATGGCGAGGCGGAGGGACGATATCGGTGCGGGGATAGCCGAAGAGGCAGCGGAAACGCCCAATGTGCTCAGCCCCATTGTCGGCATCAGCCGCGAGGATGTGCTGGCAGCCATCGGTTCAATCATCGGTGGTGTGGCCCGCAATCCCTTCACCTTCATGCAGCATGTCGGCTCCTTTGGCCGCAATGTCGTGGACATTCTGGGCGGCGAGGCGAAATTTGCGCCGGAGCAGAAGGATCGCCGCTTCGTGGATCGCGCCTGGCAGTTAAGCCCGGTCTATCGCCGCGTCATGCAGGGCTGGCTCGCCTTCCAGAGCGAGATGCACGCCTTCATCAAATCTCTCGATCTCGATCCGATCGAGCATGGCCGCGCTATGCTGGTGGCTGACATCATGATTGATGCGCTCGCACCGACGAACAGCCTGCCGGGCAATCCCTCGGCGGTGAAGCTTGCTGTCGATACGGGCGGCCTCTCGCTGGTGCAGGGCTTGCGCCATATGCTTGACGATCTGCGTCACAATAACGGCATGCCATCGCAGGTGGACAAGACCCCCTTCAAGGTAGGCGAGAACCTTGCGACGACCGAAGGGGCTGTCGTCTATCGCACGGAGATGCTGGAGCTTCTTCAGTACACGCCCAAAACCGGCAATGTGCGCGCCATGCCGCTTCTTTTCGTGCCGCCCCAGATCAACAAATATTACGTCCTCGATCTGACGCCCGAGAAAAGCATGTCACGCTATCTCGTGGATCAGGGCTTTCAGGTTTTTGTGGTGAGCTGGCGCAATCCGGGGCCGGAGCATCGCGACTGGGGGCTCGCTGATTATGTCGCAGCACTCGTGGATGTGATCGGGGTTGTCACCGCCATCACAGGTTCGGAAAAGGTCAATATCTCCGGCGGCTGCTCCGGCGGCATCACCACCGCTACCTTGCTCAGTTATCTCGCTGCCAAGAGTGATCGCCGCGTCAACTCCGTCACCTTCTGGGTCTGTGTGCTTGATCCGCGCATGGAAGACAGCGACGTGGGCGTGCTTGTCACGAAGCGCGGTATCGAAATGGCGCGCAAGCGATCTGCGAAGAAGGGTGTGCTGGCAGGCTCTGACCTCTCACGCGTTTTCGCCTGGCTGCGACCCAATGATCTCATCTGGAACTATGTCGTGAATAATTATCTTCACGGCCAGAAGCCGCCTGCTTTCGATGTTCTCTACTGGAACAATGATTCCACAAACCTCTCCGCTGCTCTGCATTCGGACTATCTCTCGCTTTACGAAACGCAGCCCTTCGCCAACCCGGGCAAGGAGAGCATCCTTGGCGAAACGATTGATCTCGGAAAGGTGGATATTGATGCCTTCATCGTGGGCGGTGTGACGGACCACATCACACCATGGAAAGCATGCTATCGAACCACACAGATGCTTGGCGGCAAGCGCGAGTTCGTTCTTTCAAACAGCGGCCATATTCAGGCAATCCTGAACCCCCCCGGGAACCCAAAGGCGAAATACTTCGTTAACGATACTCTTCCGCCCACGGCAGACGAATGGGCCGCCAGCGCCACGGAAGTGCAGGGTTCGTGGTGGGAGCGCTGGGCAGGCTGGCTCAACGAACGCTCCGGGGAAGAGATTCCGGCACCAAAAAAACTTGGCTCCCGCAAATTCAAGCCTATGGATCCCGCTCCGGGCACTTATGTATTAGGCTGAGTTTCACCAAGTGAGTCGAAAGGTCGGCCCCGTATGAGTGACAGAAAGCCTGTTTATCGAGATGTCAGGGTGGGGTCGAACATCCTCCGGACCGCCGTTTGGGAAGGCAAGGGGCCGGGACGCCCCCTGCTTTTCTTCAACGGCATTGGCGCCAATATCGAACTGATCGCGCCTCTCGCC
>NZ_JBATWS010000025.1:0-6271 GCF_049672805.1 Parvibaculum sp. | reverse complement strand
GGCGACAACGTGAAGATGAACGTGACGCTCATCGCGCCGATCGCGATGGAAGAGAAGCTCCGCTTCGCCATTCGCGAAGGTGGCCGCACCGTCGGCGCCGGCGTCGTCTCCAAGGTGTTGAAGTAATACGAAGTCGAGGTTGCCGCTTCGGCGGCAACCTTTAGGAGTGTAGCTCAACTGGTAGAGCACCGGTCTCCAAAACCGGGGGTTGGGGGTTCGAGCCCCTCCACTCCTGCCACTGCCCAGGGCGGCGGGTGGCAGGCCGGGGAGTGGTCCCGGGCCAGACGAACGGGAATGGCTCCATCGGGCCGGGTGCTGCAAGGGGCATTTGAGAAGAGAGATGGCGAAGACTAATCCACTCGAATTCCTCCAGCAGGTACGCTCGGAAACCTCGAAGGTGACCTGGCCGACCCGGCGCGAGACGATCATCACGACGGTGATGGTTTTCATCATGGTTGCGTTTGCGATGGTGTTCTTCTTTCTGGCCGATACGGCAGTGAGCTATATCGTCTCGCTGGTGCTCGGCTTGGGCGGTAACTGAGGTCAGGGGCTTCGGCTCCTAGCGGAAGAAAAAATGGCTAAGCGCTGGTACATCGTTCACGCCTACTCGAACTTCGAGAAGAAGGTTGCCGAGTCGCTGCGCGAGCAGGCGGAGAGCCAAGGTCTCTCTGATCAGTTCGAGGAAATCCTCGTTCCCACCGAAGAGGTGGTCGAGGTGCGCCGTGGCCGCAAGATCAATGCGGAGCGCAAGTTCTTCCCCGGCTATGTGCTGGTGAAGATGGAAATGACGGACGAGGCCTATCATCTCGTTCGCAATACGCCGAAAGTGACAGGCTTTCTTGGCGCGGAAAACAAGCCGCAGCCGATCAGCCAGGCAGAAGTTGACCGCATTCTGCATCAGGTGCAGGAAGGCGTGGAGCGGCCGAAGCCGTCTGTCACTTTCGAGATTGGCGAGCAGGTTCGTGTTGCAGACGGACCCTTCGCTTCGTTCAACGGTTTCGTCGAGGAAGTCGACGAGGAAAAGGCACGGCTCAAGGTTGCCGTGTCGATTTTTGGCCGGGCTACCCCGGTCGAACTCGAGTACGGGCAGGTGGAAAAGCTCTAGGGCTTTCAAACCTCCCGCAAACCCGTGGGAGGCGCCAGGAACCTCGGTTCCGATGCGCTGTGAACCACTAACCCAATGAAGCCGGCCTATCCGGCAGGGGAAAGAAATGGCGAAGAAAATCGAAGGCTATATCAAGTTGCAGGTGCCGGCAGGCGCGGCGAATCCCTCGCCGCCCATCGGTCCCGCGCTCGGTCAGCGCGGTCTCAACATCATGGAATTCTGCAAGGCGTTCAATGCCGCTACGCAGAAGATGGAACAGGGTATGCCGATCCCGGTCGTGATTACGGCCTATTCGGACCGTTCCTTCACTTTCGCGATGAAGACGCCGCCCGCGACCTACTTCCTGAAGAAGGCTGCGAAGATCACGTCCGGTTCCAAGGCGCCGGGTCGCACCAGCGCCGGCACGGTTACGCTCGCGCAGTGCCGTGAAATCGCCGAGACGAAGTTCGCTGATCTCAATGCGAACGATCTCGATCAGGCGACGAAGATTATTGCAGGTTCCGCCCGGTCCATGGGCCTTCAGGTAGTGGAGTGAGCGTAATGGCGAAGGCAGGAAAGCGTATTGAAAAGGCCCGCGAGGGTATCGATCGCAAGAAGCTTTACGACCTCGGGGAAGCCGTGAAGCTCCTCAAGGAGCGCGCAAGCGCGAAGTTTGACGAGACGATCGAAGTGGCGATCGCTCTGGGCGTTGACCCGCGCCATGCGGACCAGATGGTTCGCGGCGTTGTCTCGCTGCCGAACGGTTCCGGTCGTACGGTTCGTGTGGCCGTGTTCGCGAAGGGCGACAAGGCCGATGCTGCCAAGGCGGCAGGTGCGGATATCGTCGGTGCGGAAGATCTCGCCGAGATCATCCAGTCCGGCAAGATCGAGTTCGATCGGTGCATTGCCACGCCGGACATGATGCCGCTGGTCGGCCGTCTGGGTAAGGTGCTCGGCCCGCGCGGCCTGATGCCGAACCCGAAGGTCGGCACGGTGACGCCGGATGTGGCCGAGGCGGTGAAGGCCGCCAAGGGCGGTGCGGTGGAGTTCCGCGTCGAGAAGGCCGGCATCGTTCACGCTGGCGTCGGCAAGGTCAGCTTCACGGAAGACCAGATCACGGGCAACATCCGTGCGCTGATCGATGCCGTTCAGAAGGCGAAGCCGACGGGTGCGAAGGGCACCTATATCAAGCGGATCGCCGTCAGCTCGACGATGGGCCCCGGCCTGAAGATCGAGCCGCAGAGCGTTGCGGCAGGCGCGTAAGCGCTGACAAGAGTTTCCGTTCGAGTCTTTCGGGACACGGACGGCGAGGAACGGACGGGATGTGCAGTCTCTTCGGTGAGAACCGGAGGGGCTGCGCCATCGTCCGTTTACCTGTCCGAGACTGCGGGTGCCTCCGTTCGCAAGAATTGAGGCTTAATCACCAGAGAGGGTGGCCGGCAATAGACGGGAGTTGAACGATTTCGCGGAACCGACGGTTCCGCGGGGTCGGTTGGAACCCGGGACAGGCAAGTGAGCGCCGCTCGGCGCGTTAGCGGGAAGAGTAACCCGCAAGACGAGCGGCAAATGCCAATGGCGGAGGAGGAAGGCCATGCCTTCTGCAATCCGCCCCCAAATGTACGAGGGTTTCGTACATGACGGAGAGAGCAAGTGGACAGAGCTGAAAAGGAAGAGCTCGTAACGCATCTCAACGGCGTTTTCGCAAATGCCGGTGTGGTCGTTGTTGCCCACTACAGCGGTCTTACCGTGAACCAGATGTCTGATCTGCGTTCGCGGATGGCCAAGGCTGGTGCTTCGTTCAAGGTGACGAAGAACCGGCTTGCAAAGCTCGCTCTGGATGGCACCCCGATGGGAGGGATCAGTGATCTCTTCACGGGTCCGACGGCAATCGCCTATTCCGACGACCCGGTTGCAGCCCCCAAGGTTGCCACCGAGTTCGCCAAGGAAAACCAGAAGCTGGTGATCCTGGGCGGCGCGATGGGCGAGACGGTTCTCGATGCAAAGGCGGTCAAGCAGCTTGCTGATCTGCCGTCGCTCGACGAATTGCGGGCCAAGATTGTCGGCATGATCCAGACCCCGGCCACCCGTATCGCGGGTGTGCTGCAGGCGCCTGGCGGCCAGCTTGCCCGAGTGCTGAATGCCTATTCCACCAAGAGCGAAGCGGCGTGATCGCTGCGGTGAACCTATCCAACCGAACCTGTATAGAAAGACATAGAAATGGCTGATCTCGAAAAAATCGTCGAAGAACTTTCCAACCTGACCGTCCTTGAGGCGGCCGAGCTCTCCAAGCTGCTCGAAGAGAAGTGGGGCGTTTCCGCTGCTGCTCCGGTCGCGGTTGCCGCGGTCGGTGGTGCGGCTCCGGCTGCCGCTGCTGAAGAGCAGAGCGAGTTCGAGGTTGTTCTCGCCTCTGCCGGCGACAAGAAGATCGAAGTGATCAAGGAAGTTCGCGCGATCACCGGCCTTGGCCTCAAGGAAGCCAAGGACCTCGTCGAAGGCGCTCCGAAGACCGTCAAGGAAGGCGCGTCCAAGGAAGAAGCCGAGAAGATCAAGGCCCAGCTCGAGAAGGCTGGTGCCAAGGTCGAACTCAAGTAAGTTCGCCTGCGTGACTGAGGCCGGAGCGGGGCAGGTGCCTTTCGCTCCGGCCAAACGCGGTACCCCCAGTGCCGCACCGACAGGAAGAATGACGGGCCTGAGACCGGGCTGCCCCTTTCTTCTACTTTTAGCCCGGACGCCGTTCTAAAGCAGAGCGTTGCGAGGAGCACAGATGACGCAGTCCTTCACTGGTCGAAAGCGGGTTCGCAAGGTCTTCGGTAACATTCCGCAGATCGCGGAAATGCCGAACCTTATTGAAGTTCAGAAATATTCATACGACCAGTTCCTGCAGGTTGAGGAACCGCAAGGCGGACGTGAGGAGCAGGGTCTCCAGGCCGTTTTCAAGTCGGTTTTCCCGATCAGCGATTTTTCGGAAACCTCCACGCTGGAATTCGTGAACTACGAATTCGAAGCTCCGAAATATGATGTGGAAGAGTGTCAGCAGCGCGGAATGACTTTCGCTGCGCCGCTTAAGGTGACGCTCCGGCTCATCGTGTTCGAGGTGGATGAGGATACGGGCGCGAAATCCGTCAAGGACATCAAGGAGCAGGATGTCTATATGGGCGACATGCCGCTCATGACGGAGAACGGTACCTTCGTCATCAACGGAACAGAGCGCGTCATCGTTTCGCAGATGCATCGCAGCCCGGGCGTGTTCTTCGATCACGACAAGGGCAAGACGCATTCGAGCGGCAAGCTGCTTTTCGCCGCGCGCGTCATTCCCTATCGCGGCTCCTGGCTTGATTTCGAATTTGACGCAAAGGACATCGTCTTTGTGCGTATCGACCGTCGCCGCAAGCTGCCGGTGACGACGCTGCTTTATGCGCTGGGTCTCGACTCGGAAGAAATCCTTTCGACCTTCTACAAGAGCATCGCCTTCACCAAGGTGAAGAATGGCTGGCGTGTGCCTTTCGATGCGGATCGCTATCGTGGCGTGAAGCCGGAGCGTGATCTGATCGACGCGAAGACCGGCAAGGTCGTCGTGGAGGCGGGGCGCAAGATGACGCCGCGCCTTGCGAAGAAGCTTGCTGAAGACGGCCTTAAGGAGCTGCTCGTTCAGGACGAGGATCTCTTCGGCCGCTATCTCGCTTCGGAAATCGTCAACATGGAAACCGGCGAAATTTTCGCCGAAGCCGGTGACGAGATCACACCGGAACTGCTCGAGTCGCTTGTCGAGGCGGGCTATGACGAGATCACGACGCTCGATATCGACCATGTGAATACCGGTGCTTTCATCCGCAACACGCTTGCGGCGGACAAGTGCACGAACCGCGAGCAGGCGCTGGTGGATATCTACCGCGTGATGCGTCCCGGCGAGCCGCCGACGACGGAAACGGCGGAAGCGCTGTTCAACAGCCTCTTCTTTGATCCCGAGCGCTATGATCTTTCTGCGGTTGGCCGCGTGAAGATGAATATGCGTCTTGATCTGGACTGCCCGGATACGGTGCGTGTCCTCCGCAAGGAAGACATCCTCGCCGTCATCAAGACGCTGGTCGATCTGCGCGACGGCAAGGGCGAGATTGACGACATCGACAATCTCGGCAATCGCCGCGTGCGCTCGGTCGGCGAGCTGATGGAAAATCAGTATCGCGTTGGCTTGCTGCGCATGGAGCGTGCGATCAAGGAACGCATGTCCTCGGTCGATATCGACACCGTCATGCCGCATGACCTGATCAATGCGAAGCCGGCGGCCGCTGCTGTGCGCGAATTCTTCGGTTCCTCGCAGCTCTCGCAGTTCATGGACCAGACGAACCCGCTCTCCGAGATCACGCACAAGCGTCGTCTCTCGGCGCTCGGGCCGGGCGGTCTGACGCGTGAACGTGCGGGCTTCGAAGTGCGCGACGTGCATCCCACGCATTATGGCCGCATCTGCCCGATTGAAACGCCGGAAGGTCCGAATATCGGTCTCATCAACTCGCTTGCGACCTTCGCCCGCGTGAACAAGTACGGCTTCATTGAAAGCCCGTATCGTCGCGTGGAAGGCGGCAAGCTGACTGATGAGGTCGTCTACCTCTCGGCGATGGAAGAAGCCCGCTACCGCATCGCACAGGCGAATGTGGAAGTGGACAAGAAGGGCGTCATCCAGGGCGAGCTCGTGAACTGCCGCGTTGACGGTGACTTCGAACTGGTGCCGCCGGAGCAGGTCGATTTCGTTGACGTGTCGCCTAAGCAGATCGTGTCTGTCGCGGCTGCGCTCATTCCGTTCCTTGAGAACGACGACGCGAACCGCGCGCTCATGGGTTCGAACATGCAGCGCCAGGCTGTCCCGCTGCTCCGCGCCGAGGCTCCGGTCGTCGGCACGGGTATGGAAGGCACCGTTGCCCGCGATTCAGGCGCGGCGATCGCAGCGCGCCGCGGCGGCGTGATCGACCAGGTCGACGCGACCCGTATCGTGATCCGTGCGACCGACATGGTCGAGCCAGGCAGGTCGGGCGTCGACATTTATCGCCTGCAGAAGTTCCAGCGCTCGAACCAGAACACCTGCATCAACCAGCGTCCGCTGGTGAAGGTGGGCGACGTCGTTCGCGCCGGCGACATCATCGCCGACGGTCCCTCGACCGAGCTTGGCGAACTGGCGCTCGGCAAGAATGTGCT